>CAYPHR010000009.1:0-29026 GCA_964410375.1 uncultured Anaerolinea sp.
GTTCCATTCCACTTCGTTTTGGGTCTTACGCTTCAAACCAACTTCGATATCAAGGTCGAGCAGAATCGTCAAGTCGGGAGTCAAGCCGCCGGTGGCGTATTTGACCAACGCGCGGATATCATCCAGATTCTGCTGATGTCCATAGCCTTGATAGGCAATCGTGGAATCATAATAGCGGTCTGAGATGACAATTTCGCCGTCCGCCAAGCGTGGCTGGATGACCTGCTCGACGATCTGGGCGCGCGCGGCTTGGTAGAGCAGAGTCTCCGTGCGCGGATGCATCTCCGCGTTCTTCATATCATGCAGAATATCGCGGATCTGCTCGCTGATGGAGGTCCCGCCCGGTTCACGGGTCGGGAAGACGGTATGTCCCTTCTCGCGCAGGAATTCAACGAGATGGGGAATGTGGGAGGTTTTGCCCGAGCCTTCGGGTCCTTCAAGGGTGATGAACATGGAGCAAGTATACAGGGAAATAGACGCGTCCAAAGATGTTTGTATCAAACTTCTTTGATATATTTTTAATTAAACTAACCGTCTATAAAATACAGATACACCAGGACGGCAATGACCATAAAGATAAAGACATTTGCGATCACACGCCACAAGAACCTCCCCAACAGGCTCAGTTCGCTATGGTCACTGACGATCAACGGATGGTTTTCCCAGTCCATCACCCGCGCGCCCTGGCTCAGGGATGTCCTGCCAAGCACATACACCTGATCGCCCTGTTCGATAAATCGTTCATGGACGCGCATGTTTTTGTTGAAATTCATCAGACCTTTTGAACTCACACCCATCTCGCTCAATGCAGCCTGGGTCTGCTCATCAAGAGAGGAGAATAGTCCGGATGATTTTTTCACGTCATCCCGCAGGAGGAGTTCCAAGCGGTGGCTGGGATGGATGCGCATCCGCCCGGTATTATCGTACACGTCGAACGGCTCGGTGGAGGTGTTGCTGTATACCGTGACCCACCTTGAACTCCTGCCAGAACTGCGTCTTTCCATCACCTCCACCTGCCACAGGACGCAGGGAGTCTTTGTGATGGGGCTGTGCAAGATGGTTGAACTATCGGCTCTTCCGACGATCTCCACTTGCTCATCCGCTGAAATGTGCGCGATCTCACTGGTGGATGTGCGAATCATGCGAAAGAGCTTGCCAAGATCCTTATAGGACAAAAGCAAGCCGAAAAAGCCGCCCGCCGCGCCTGCAAGAATGACCATCATATTTCTGTTCACGAAAACCAGGATGTCGTCCATGTCAATCTCTCCGTAATGATCGAGTGATGCGTGCACAGCGCCTTCCCAGAAATAAAAGGGAACAGGCGTATTAATTCGATTGTAACAAAAGACCGTGGATGAAGCGAAGATCAATGCTCATCATCCACGGTCTGCGGTCTATCGTCCACAATTCTCTACTCGCGGAAAATCCTCACATGCCTGCGCGGCTCCTTGCCGTACGAGTGACTCACCAACTCCGCTTTGCGCGCCATTTCGTGTTGGATGCGGCGCACGAGCGACGGTCCGGGCGGCAGGTCCACCCAGCGTTCGCCGTTAAGCACAGCGGCAATGGCTTGCTGGGTTTCATGGCGCACATCTTCCATGTTATCGCGCGGAGTTTGCGGCTCGGTCAGGTTGTACACATCGCCGAGGAACTGCTCGATCTGCGAGACCGAGTTCGCGCGCAGCACATAGATCGGCATCCCGCGGCTTTCGGCTTCGATCACCGTATGCTCGCGGTTGCGGTAATACGTCCGCAGGGTCACCAGCACATCGGCTTCGTTCACATCAGTGACGACAACCGCAGGCACGCCGAGTCGTTTCGCGGCTTGCATCAGTCGATTCCGCGCCACGCCATACGCGAAGACTCGCAGAGTCTGCAAGCGCGCGCCGACATTGGCAATGCCGATCGCAGGCGGATTGATCGACTCGGAGCGTGGAGTCGCTTCGGGGATGACAGAAGCAGGCTGACGCCGAGTCCGAAGCGGAGTTTTCGTCGCCTCTCCCTTAACTTTGGGCGGACTCTGTTTCTCGATCTTGATCTCACCCGATTCATCCCGCGTGCGGATCTCGGGCAGGATGGGCGCGTCGCGCAGGAGCGAATCGACGGCAGACATGATGTCAATGTGAACGGCAAACCGCTCGCGGTGCTGGATTTCGATCAGTACATCGAATGTGGGCGGCGCGCGGCGTTCGAGCACGGTCTTTTGCGTGCCGCGGCGGCGGGCTTCTTCATCCGAGAGTGTGACCGCTTCGATGCCGCCGACAAGGTCGCTGAGCGTTGGGTTGAGCAAAAGATTATCGAGCGTTTGACCGTGCGCCGTGCCGATGAGTTGCACGCCGCGTTCGGCGATGGTGCGCGCGGCAAGGGCTTCGAGTTCGCGCCCGATCTCGTCGATGACGATGACTTCGGGGTTGTGGTTCTCCACGGCTTCGATCATCACTTCGTGTTGCAGCATCGGCTCGCGGACTTGCATGCGGCGTGCCTTGCCGACGGCGGGATGCGGCACGTCGCCGTCGCCGCCGATCTCATTGGACGTATCCACGATGACAACGCGCTTGCTTTCGGCGAGGATGCGCGCAGCTTCGCGCAGGAGCGTGGTCTTGCCGACGCCAGGACGACCGAGGATCAGCACGGACTTGCCCGATTCGATGATGTCCTGGATGATGTCGACGGTGCCGTACACAGCGCGACCGACGCGGCAGGTTAAACCGACAATGACGCCCAGCCGGTTGCGGATGGCGGAGATGCGGTGGAGCGTGCGCTCCATGCCGGCGCGGTTGTCGGCGTCGAACATGCCGATGCGCTCGGTGATGTGGTCGATCTCGGCGCGGGTGATCTCCTTGTCGGAGAGTACGATTTCGCCTTCGACGAAACGCGCGGCGGGCAAGCGCCCGAGGTCAATGACGATCTCCAGCAGGTTGTCGGAGTTGTTCGCCTTTTCCACGGCATGACGAAGGTTGGCGGGAAGGACGTCCAATAGGGCGTCGAGGTCGTCTGTAATTCTGTGTTGTGTCATATGTTAAGTTTCAAGAAACGCCAAAGGTCAAGTGGCGGGAATGATCGTAAAACAGGAAAGAAATATGCGGGCACGCGAAAAAGAACAAGCGCGGCTTGAATTAGAAACAGAGGGGAAATTTAGAAATGACCATTGTAGTGTACCTGCCTTTCCGGGGTGTCACGTGCAGAGTTTCACGTGTCAGGCATCCTGCGCCGTCGTGTAGTGGCAGGGATATTATAGCAGGTTGACGGTCCATGCATGGTTAGAGATGCGTATTAATTTTTTGGATTTGTCTGACGAATTTTATAGGGGCCCGGCGCGCTGTATCCTCTTTCCTACCCGCTAATCCCTTATCGCCTGTATAATTGCAACCATGTCATCCTCGGACGAACCCATCCTTCCAATCGAACCGCCGCGCCCGCCGCAGGAGGAAGCCACCGCCGCACAGCGTGTCCGACGCAGGCGTGCCATGCGGCGCGCATCCATCCCAACGGATGCGGAGGGACAGGCGGCATTGATCGCCTCGCTGGCTCGCCGTGCCTATCCATCCATCGAGTTGTTCGTCTTCTCGCTGGTATGCGGCGCGATCCTAGGGCTGGGATTCCTGCTGAATTCACAAGCCGTGCTTTTGCTCGGCATTCTCGTCGCGCCGCTGATGACTCCCTGGGTGGGATTCCTGCTTGCCATTCTCACCGGCTCCATCCGTTTTCTTTTTGAAACCATCATGGCATTGCTCATCAGCATTGCGTTGGTATTTGCAGGCGGATTGCTGGCGGGGTTCGCAATGCAGATCTGGCCCAACATCGCGCGGGACAATGTTTACATCCATTCGCAGTTATGGCTGCCTGCGCTGGTCGTCTTTGCCGTTGGCGCGGTGACGCTGGTCGCATCCTTTGCGCGTTCGGAGAGCAAGCCCTTCCTGCCGAGCGTGCTGATCGCGTACTCGTTCTTCCTGCCGGTCAGCGCGGCGGGGTTCGGGCTCAGCTCCGGTCTGGACGGAGTCTGGCTCCAGGGGGCGCTTGTCTTCGTTACGCATTTTGTGTTTGCAAGCCTGCTGGGTCTTGTCACACTGTTCCTTCTGCGATTACGCCCGTCAATGGGCGGTGCCATTTTCAGCGGGATATCAATCCTGCTCTTCGCGTGGATCCTGTTCACGTTGATGGGAGCAGGTTCCCCGTCCGGAAATGAGGCGGCGACAAATGCATCTACGCCGACGAATCAGACATCCGCGCTTCTCTCTCCGACCCCGGAGTTGGGTCAAACATCCATAGAGACTCCCAGCCCCTCGCGGACTCCATCCCGCACACCGACGGTTGGCACACCCAGCCCCGTCCCGCTGACGCTTGAGATCACCCTGCCTCCCACCGAAACCCCGACCATCACGCTCACGGTTCAACCCACCCCCACCTATGGCAGGATTCGGGCGGCTGAGGGTGGCGGCGCGAATTTGCGCGAATCCCCCAACGGGGCGTATTTGTTGACCCTGCTCAATGATACGATCGTGGAAATCTACTCGGAGTTCGAGATCGTGAATGGGGTGACATGGGTGAAAGTGTATGTGACCATCAGCGGGCGGCAGATCGAAGGCTGGCTGTTGGAGTCGGTGCTTCAGTACGCCACGCCTGAACCGAATTTCTCAGCGTCTGCCACGCCGACAGCGACCAGAACGCCAACCCCGTAAACCAAATCTCTCAAAAAGGATCTTTTCATGCCCATACATTTTGGCACCGACGGCTGGCGCGCCGTCATCTCGGATAGTTTTACGTTCGGAAATTTGCGCATGGTCTCGCAAGCCATCGCCGATGCCGTCGCTTCAGACCATTGGGAAAAATCGGCGAATGTCGATTCCAAGAAGATCGTGATCGGGTTCGATACGCGCTTCCTCTCCGACCGTTTTGCCGGGGAGGTGGCGCGTGTGCTCGCCGCGAACGGATTTAGCGTTTTGCTGGCACAGTCCGATTCGCCCACGCCCGCCATTTCCTATGCGGTGAAGCACAATAATGCCATTGCAGGCATCATGATCACCGCCTCGCACAATGCGCCGCGTTACAACGGCGTGAAGTTGAAGGGCGCGTTCGGCGGTTCGGCTCTGCCTGAGCAATGCCGCCGCGTGGAAGTGTATATCAACGACAATGAGCAGCAGGCGCGCGGTCCCAACCTGATGGATTTCAAACAGGCGCGCGATGCGGGCTTGATCCAAAAGTTCAATCCGCTGCCTGCTTATTTTGAGCATTTGCGGACGCTCATCAACACGGACGTCATTGCCGATAATCCGCAGCGCTTTGTGGCGGACGCCATGTATGGCTCCGGTCGCGGGGTGATCAAAGCCTTTTTACAGGGAACGGGCTGTGAGATCGCCGAGATCCGCGGCGAGATGAATCCCGGTTTTGGCGGTGTGCATCCTGAGCCGATTGCCAAATATCTGGGGGCGTTGTCCAGCGCGGTCAGTTCCGGGTTGGGAGATTTCGGCGTGGTCACCGATGGTGACGCGGACCGCATCGGCGCGATGGATGAGCGCGGGAATTTCGTCGATCCGCACAAGATCATGGCGCTTTCGCTGAAATATCTTGTCGAAGAACGAGGCTTGGGCGGCGCTGTCGTGCGGACGGTTTCCACCACGCGCATGATCGACCGTCTCGCAAAACGCTACGGGATGAAATTGTATGAAACGCCGGTAGGATTCAATCACATTGCTGACCATATGCTGAGCGAGGATGTGTTAATTGGCGGCGAAGAGTCCGGCGGAATCTCCTTCAAGGGACATATTCCCGAAGGTGACGGTCCCGTCATGGGCTTGTTGCTGGTGGAAATGCTGGCGAAGTCCGGCAAGTCACTTGGCACGCTGGTGGATGAATTGCTCGCCGATGTGGGTCCCGCATTGTATGAGCGCGTGGACCTGCGCCTCAGCCGTCCGGTTGCCAAGGCGGAGATGACGGAGTTCCTTACCCAAAAAGCGCCTGCCGAGATCGGCGATCAGAAAGTGGATGAAATCAGTCAGCGTGACGGTGTGAAATACATCATGGCGGACGACTCGTGGCTGTTGATCCGCCCATCGGGGACGGAGCCGGTTCTGCGCGTATACGCCGAAGGACGCACGCAGGATATGGTCAAGGCGTTGATCGGTTATGGAAAAACGGTAGCGGAAAGCGTGGTTTAGTGCATCTTCCGATGCGAAATTGAAAAGAAAAACTCACCCTGCAAGGGTGAGTTTTTTGTTAGGGGACGAAGAGCCAATCATCGGGTCGGGGCGACGCGTAGCCTGCGTGCCAGCAGGATCACGATCATGAAAGCGAGCGCCATGACAACCAGACCGGGCACACCGTAGTCATCCACAAAGCCGGTGTTGGGCAGGGCTGTAGTGGTGGGGATGACGGTCAGCTGGGCAATGGCGGCTTGCGTCAATGCCGCGCCGACGGTTGCAGTTGCAGCGGCGGGTGTTCCTGCCGCATCTGCCGGGCTGACGCCGCCTCCGGACGGATCCGGGGTTTCGGTGGAGGTGGCGAGGTTGACAACGGATGTGGAGGTCGGCTCCAGTGTGGGAGTGGCTTGGATGATGGCTTCAGATGTAGCGGTCAGCGCCGAGGCGATAAAATCGGCGTTGGCTTGCGCGGTCTGTGATGCGATCGCATTGTTTTGCGCCTGCTGCGCCGCGCGGTTTTGCGAACCAAATAAATACACGCCCACCAGACAGGCAAAGGAGATCAGGATGATCCCGCCCAGAATACCGACCGCAATCAGGAACGTGCGGTTATTATTCGATTCCTCCGGGAGCGGGGCATCGTCATTAGTGTCAAAGGATTCAAATTCATCGGACATGGAACACTCTCCTGATTAATGGGTTACGTTGGTATTATCCCACAACTTCGAGGTTTATGAGCGGGGCAACGATCGTTTCGCCGTTCTCAAGTTTGACCTCAGCCGCCGGGGCGCGCAAGCCGCTGGGAAGTGTAGTCAACCCGGGCTTGATGGCGACGATGGAGCCGATCATTCCCATCGCCGGCGGGCGGCGCATCCGCACCTGCAAACCGGGGGCGAACGTCTCGATCGCGTTCGGCGCGGACGGCTCAGATGAAATGGGCAGCGGGATGATGACTTCCGGACGCGCGCCGGTGTAACGGTCATACGCCTCGGCATTAACGGTCACTTCGCGTTTGGCATTTGTGCTGAGCAGTTTATATGCGGCGGAGTTCATCGGCAGTTTGCCGAACCCGTCCGTGAGCATGATCGGAATGCGAAGCTCGCGCGCCTTCGCTATCAGTGTGGGCGGCAGGCTCGAAAGGATAAGCCCGCGCACGGGCAGGTCTGCCGCGTCCTGTAACGTTTCCGCATCCGTGATCATGCCTCCAAGGATGATGGAACCGCGCAAACTGACATCCAACCGTCCGGATGTCAGAACAGCATCCGGCGTATCCGCCAGATTGACGAGAATACCCGAATCAATGCGGCCGTTGCCCCAGACACCCTGTATCAATCCGCCGGCGGTTTGGATCACGACGCCCCGGTTCGGGATGAGCTGGATGACCGTGCCCGGTATGCCTGCCTTCAACTCAAGTTTTGTTTCGCCAACCTCCATCAATACCTGACCGCCTCCCACCGCTACCACGCGTCCTTCGCGCGGAGTGCGAACGTGACGGGGGAAGATACCCTTCCCGATAGCGATCTCGGTGTTTGCCGAGAGGCGGTCATCCACTTTGCAGCGGATCAATCGTTCCGCCATTTCCGGGGAAACATCCAGCAGCCGCGCCACATCCAGCAGGATATGTTCACGCGCCCAGCGGGTTTCAGCGATCACATCCACCGGGCTGACCTTTTGCTGAATGCGGGCAAGCACTTTGCCGGAAACGGGCAGAACCCGTTCACGGACAATGGACGTAAAACCGATCACATGATGTACAGGTGCCTGCATCTTCTATCCGCCTCCCAACGTCCAGTTCCATTTTTTGATGAGTTCACGCCGCCGCACAGGATCGGATGGGAGATCCAGCGGACGCCCGCGTCCATCGAACACGACGCCTAATGCCCCGCCGCTCACTGAGATGCTGCCGCCCTTGCCGGGTCCAAACCCGACATCCGCTCCGTGAACAGTCTGGATGGTCAGTTCTGCGCTTTCACCGATGGAAAGCGGCAGGGTTTCGAGACTGCCAAACTTCAAGTCCACGCGGGCTTCGGCTCCGTTCTCATAGGTCAGTTTAGCGCGCAGGATGGGCGCTCCCTGACGGGCGGAGACCACCGGTGAAATGACCGTCCCCGCGCTGAGGAAGGCTCCAGATTCGAGCACCTGTACAGGCAGAATATTGTTTTGGGATGCCGCCACCCCAAGCAGGGGCAGCAGGTTGTTCTGGTCCAGGATCACTGTGGTGATGCCCACGGGTTGGACCGAGTCAAGGAGCAGGAGCAAGCCCTGACCAGGTCGCGAAGCGTCGCTCAATGCGCCGCCTCCTGCGATGATGGGGTCAAACAACGGAGTCAGAGTTGGCTTGATGGATGCGGTACTCTGCGGGAAGTCGCGGCGGGCGAACTGCATCGCAAGGTAAAGCGCCTGTCTCACCACGGCTTGGGAGAGAGCGAGGTCTTCCTTCGTTGCCGCAATAGCGGCGGGATATAGCGATTTCTGGTGGAGGTAATCGAGCAGGACGCTGGCAGGGATGTCGAGCGAAGACCAGCGCAGAATCTCTTCGAGAGTAGTGTAATTGAGCAAGCCCGCCAGATTCTCGCCAAGCCCAAACTGAGGCAGAACCTTCAGAGTGGATTTGCTCTTGAAGCCCGCAGCAATAACCGCGGCAGATGAGCCGATATCCACGCTGAGAATGCCTTTTTTGGAGGCATACACCTTCGAGAGGAAACGCACCATGCGTCCGGTTGCATAAGCAGTTGGCAGCATATGCCCGCCGGACCATAGATCGAGAAGTTCAACGCCCTTGATCTGCCGCTTGCGGATGTTGATGAACATGCGCGCCAGTTCACGCTCGGCGGGGTCAATGTCCTCCGTTTCGAGCGAGGGGCGGATGTTCGGGCTGAAGTGCAAGGAGGATGCCAGCGAACCAACAAGCGACTTGACCTCCTCCTCCATTTTTTCGTTCCCCGCGAACAATACAGCAGGGCGTTTTTCGTCGGGCAGGAGGAAACTGGCAAGCCCAATGGGTTCGAGCAGTTTCTGGATGGAGCGCGAGGCGCCGCCATCTGTTCCACCGGCGATCACTACCAGTTCAGGACGGATGCGCAGGAGACTGTCGATCTGCTGGTCGGCTTTGCGGTGATCGCTCAAGCCGATTGTATCCATGATGCGGGCATATGTGGTTTCGGTCAACTTGCGAGCGCTTTCGAGCGAGACCTCTTTGAGCAGACCAACAACGATGGTTTTGACCGGCGCGCCTGCCGAGAGGGTGACAACCAGCGCATCCACTCCGGACCCGTCTGACTGGGTGGGGAGGATCAGGTCGCGTGAACCATCGAGCAGGGTTCTACCCAGGAGTTTTTGTAATTCCGTGACGGCGTCGCGCGCACCTTCGGAGACATCTTTGAATGGGGCTTCGGCTGTGCTGGGAGCCACGCCGGATGCCACAAAGCGATATTCGCCTTCGATGACGTCGAACAGCACCGCACGCGTGTTTGCCGCGCCGACGTCGATTGCGAGCAGGGAGTTTCCTGTGACCAGTGAAGAAGGCATGATCTTATGACCTGAACATGGAGAGCAGCGAGTCGATGAATTCGAAAAGGAAGGAGAGACGTTCGATGAACGCGGTCAGCGCGGCAGCAAAGACGCCTGCGAAGATTACGCCCAATGTGATGCCGATAAAGATTCGCCCGATCCAGGCGAGAATCTCGATGGGTGCAAGGCGGTTCGTGGAACCATCAGCCTTGGGACGCGCACCGAAATGGAAATAAGCCAGCGATGTCACTGCCCCGACGAGGATAATAGCACCATTGCCGAGCACTTCCACGAGGCTGATGTTGCGCTCAGCGGCAAGCTGCGGATCGAAGAAGTTGATGGTCGCATTTATCTGAGGGATGAGCGTGCCAATCACTGCCCCGGCAAGGATGACCGCTGCACCGGCGCCGACGAGAAATGCCATGGTAATGCGGGCAACTCCTGAGAGGCGGGGTGATAATTTCATTAGAATGAAGCCAAATCCAAGCCATGGCACGATCAGGAGCGCACCCTGTGTAAGATCACCGGTCATAAGCACGGATCGGGTTGGGATGAACAGGCGCGGGGTCAACACCTGCAGCCAGATCACGGATGCGGCATAGCCGGAGGCAACGCCCACAAATATATAGACCGCGATGCGGAAAAGCGCATTATCCCCGATCAGATAACTGAGAACGAGGATCGTAAAGATGAAACTAAGGACACCGCTGATCATATCCGCGGAAATGGGCATGTTACTTTGCCTCCCTTGCTTCGGCGCGTTCGCGCATTCCCTGCGCAAAATTCCACAGACCGCCGATCAGTACCGTGAACGTGGCAAGCAACATGGCAAGACTGTAGGCATCCCAATAGGAGCGCGCCGTACCAGGTCTGCCCGCATTGTGGGTTTCGAAGATCGCGCCGCCATATAAACCGGAAATGATGCCATCCACCTGTCCGGAGTCGTAATACGGCTGGATCATCGGTGCGGCTTGGGCGCTGGAGATAATGATAAATGGAGTCTCACCGCGCAGAGATTCGGTCTGTTCCACCCAGGCGCGGGCTGCATCGGCGTTGTCGGTGAGCAGGATCATGGCGGTGAATTCCCCGAAGGTGGAAACGCCCTCGAGCGGTGTCGATGTCCATGCAGGCTGGAGGTTAATATCCAGCGGGGCGGCAACAGATGGATTTTGCGCAAAGGCGCGGATGCCCAACTGCCCGCCGGAAAGGTAACCCAAGTTCAGGTAGTTGACTCCGCTTTGGAGGTTGTGACCAGCCAAAGGTCCAGTAAGGAAGCGCTCCGCCAGTATGGACCCGGTCTCATTGGTGGCGACAAAGGTCAGGCGCGGCGGTTTCAACGTCAGGAGATTGTCGAAGAAGGGCACGGCGGCGGCTTCCATCTCACCGGCGCGGGATGGCTCGTAGTCGAACGCCACCAACAGCCGCGCATCGGCAGGGATCGATTGCATCACCAGCAGAGCACTCGTAGCTTCGTTCGGTCTGCCCTGCGGCATGGAAAAGAACTGCGTGCGCAGGGAAATGGGCACAATAACAACCAACAACATGACAGCCGCGAGGAACCATCGCAGCCCGCGTGAGGCTCTCACAGCAGGAGCGGACCCAAGCGGCACGGGCGCAGTTTCGGCGGTGAGGATCTGTTCCAGAATTTCCGCGTGCGCCAACTGCTCATTGCTGGCGTTGAGCTTGATCGAATGTGCTTTCGGTTTGCTGGTAGGGGTGAAGCCCGGCACGGCAGCAGGCAAAACGCCATGCAAGCCTGCCAGCGCGCCGCGCGATTCCAACGTTTGGTCGCTGGAGAGAGGCAGCGGGGATGTCTCTGAATCCAACGGGCGCATCGCCTGTACCCAGGAGGGCAGTTCGCCGGGCGCGATCGCCTCGTCACTTTGCTCGGCGGATGAAGGTGTTTCTAGTGTATTCGAAAGCCAGTCCGGCATTTCGGTAAAGAGATCGTTCAGGCTTTCGTCCGCTTGAGCTTCCGGCGTGAACGCCGGCGCAGATTCGAACGGAGCGCTCGTTTCCGGCTCGGGTTTGTCGGCTTCGGGTTGGGAGGCTTCCTCCGTTTGGAATGACCCAAGCCAATCCAGAGATTCTGAGGCGGGTTCCTCCGCAGATCGCTCCGATGGAGGATCGAAGATCAAAGATTCCGGCGCGGCGGCTTTCAACCAACTGGGCAGGTCGCCGGAAAGATCATCCTGCGCGGGGATTTCCTCCTGCGGCTCCTCCGCGTGTTCGGTCATCAGGTGCACCGTGTCTTCGCTGGAGATCCAGGCAGGGATATCCTCATTTTGGGGATTTTCCGATTCATCCTTTAACCAGGCAGGAGTTGCACCCTGCGCAGGCGTTTCGCTTTCGGATGGACTTTTCATCCAATCAGGAATATCCATGGACGAAAGATCGGGCGCATCGGACTCGCCCGGGCTTGATTCTGAAACAGAGACAGATTCAACGCTCTGACCTTGTTCATCCACACCGCGCAGACCGCTCAACCAGTCAGGCGTATCAATTGGGATCTCAGGGGCATCGCTGGGTGTTTCCGCCTGCAAACCTTCCACAGATTTAGCTTCCGCATCGGCTGACATTTGCTTGAGCCAGTCCGGAGTTTCGTCAATGGTCAGGTCTGGGAGCGGTTCGTTAAAAGCGGGCGTGGGAGCCGGTTGTTCGCTGTCGGTGTGCGACCAACCCGCCAGTTGATCTTCCTGCTGTTTGGGTGCGGACGACTGCAAGTCATCCAACCATGAAAGACCGGTTTCTTCTTGTGGAAAATCATCCTTTCCACCCATTTCCACCCAGCGGACTTCGGACGATCCCTCAGGTTCTTGTTTTGGGGTCGGGGAAGTACTTGTGATGCTGGCAAGCCAGTCCGGTATTTCGTCTTCGTCGTCGTCATCTGCCTGGGAGCGCAAACCAGCCAACAGGTCCTCGGTGGATGCGATGGGCTGGGAAGGTTGTTCGTCTTGCAGATCAGAATCCGATGGCGAGTCCATATTTTTGGCGGCATCGCGCGCATCCCTAAGCCATTGCGGCAGGATGTGCTCGAGTTCGGAGGTATGTTTCTGAGTGGGAGCCTGACCAGGCACGATGGAAGCATCACCAGATGACAGCGGGGTCTGGCAGTTCCGGCAGAACTGTTCGGTTGCGGAATTTTCCTCTCCGCAGGCGGGACATTTTATGATGTCAGCCATTAGTTACCCCCATATGGGCGGTCCAAGCCGAACAGGACGCGCAATCCCGTGGTGAGTGTGCCAAGCGCCACGCCGATCAAAATTCCGCGCGCGCCACCCAGCGCCCAGATCTGTGCCACCCACGGGCGCACCAGCGTGCCGAATACGGGCATATCCCCGAAAGGCAGTGTGGCGGAACCGATGAAGATAAGCACAGCGGTCAGCAGGAAGACGATACCCATCACGTCCGCGCGGCGGCGCAGGAGGCGGATGGCTGCATAGAGCAGGGAGACGGTCAGCAAGCCCATCAACGTCGCTTCGACGGGCAGGATGATGCCGTTCAACAAGACCTGCATGGCTTGATGTTGCGGGCGAAGGATGATGCCAAAGATAAAGGTCTCAGCCAACGCGATAACGAGCAGCGCACTGTATACACTTCCCTTTTCGGCTCGGCGGATCTTATCTGTGTGGACGGTGATAAGGTTGAAAATTCCCACCAGCGCAGCAACGCCGGCAAGGATGATCGCCCAGTTCAATAAAAGGGTTTGGATTCCGACCGCTTGCGGAAGGAAGTATCCCAACAGGACGAGTATGCCGGTGGCAATGGCAATGAGTGCGGTAAAGACGCGCATTAGAGAACCCCCAGGAATTTTGCGGCAGCGCCGCCCACCAGTGCAAGGATGACCAGCCAGCGCAGAATATCCTGGACGGTCAGGCTGGCAGTATGCGATGCACTCGCGCCGAGATATGCGCCTGCGGCGAACAGTTCTTCACCGATCAATGCATCCTGCGTGTTGGCGAAAAGAACCGCCTGTCCGCTCAGATTGTCGCTGGCGCCGATCAAGGCAATGTCATCGCGGTCAGAGGCTTCGGCAAGCAAGGCGGCTTCCGGTCCGAAATGACCGATCATGATATTGGATGAGACATTTTCGTCCTTTGCGATGTGCATCGCGCCAGCGGCGTAACTGAAGGGCGTCAAGCCTGTGACGCGTCCCGTCGTGGGGACGTAGAGTTCATCGACCCCGGCAGCCTGGTATCCAGCCTGGAGTGTGTCCTGGGTCAACAGACCAAGCGGCGGGTCGCCAGCCGATGCGACGGCAGGCATGTCACTGGTGGAGGTGTGCTCGGCGATGATCCGCAGCATGGCAAGACCGGCAAAAGCGGATCCTCCGCGCGCATCCAGCAGACTGCCGTGTCCAAGCGAAATGTGCAGGCGCGTGCCGTCTTCGATGCTTAATCCCAATGTGCGGATCAATTTTGTGAGGGCGGGGATATCGCGCAGGCGGGAAGGCGCTTTTCGCTTCCACAAGGTGATGGCGATGAGGAGGAAGGCAGTAACGAGCAGGATGAGCAATGCTGTGAGGTTCATTGAGCCGTTCCTTCGCGGGTCAGGAAGGATGCAAATGCGCGTGCTTCGGTCTCTTCTTCAAGGGTTTGGGCGAGGGCGGTCAGTTGATCGTTCTTGATAAAGCCGCCGCTAAAATAAATCGCCTGCGCTCCAAGCAGTGCAAGAGGGCTTCCTGCTTCAAGGAATGAGGCGACCAGATCGTGAAGTTGATACCGGCGCAAGGTCTCAGCCCAGCGATGCCAGAATTCGCGCGTTGACTTCATAATTAATAAAAGTATAGCATAATTTTAATGTAGCCCCTCTTGTGATGCGCGGAAAAAGATTACAGTTTAATAACCGAGCATGAAAAGAGCCTGCGCTTTTTGATGTTCAAATCGGCGCAAGCTCTCTATGTTCATTGAAATGATGAGTTACGGGGCGATGGTCGTGCCGGATGGCAGCACCGTATCTTTTGGAATGATGACGATACCGTCGCGCACGTACCATTTTTCGTTGTCGATATCCTTGTCGCGCGGGAAGGGGCGGATGGTGACGTTGTCACCGATGCGCGCATTCTTGTCGAGGATCGCGCCTTCGATATGACAATTCGCGCCGATGCCGATGGGGATGCCCTCGCGCTCGCGTTCGAAGTAATCCGCGCCCATCACAATACTGTTCTTGATGACACATCCCGCCGCGATCTGGCTGCGGATGCCAATGATGGAATGCGTGATTTCGGATTTGAGAATGCGGCTGCCATCCGCGATCAGCACATTCTGCAGGTGGGTGTCTTCCACGATGGATGCGGGCAGGTAACGTGTTTCGGTATAGATGGGAAATTTCGCGTCGTAAAAATTGAACGGCGTCTGGGATGTGGTCAGCATCAGGTTGGTCTCGTAGAACGAGCGGATCGTCCCGATGTCCTGCCAATAGCCGTCGAAATCGAAGCCGAACACCTCGTGCGAATTGATCGCCTGCGGGATGGTGTCGCCGCCAAAATCATCATGATGCGGAAAGTCCATCAGCAGTTCCACGAGCACCTTTGTGTTGAACATGTAAATTCCCATCGAACCGAGGAAGGGGCGCTCAGGGTCGTCGCGGCTGATGAATTTGTTCTGGACTTCGGGGTCTTTCGGTTTTTCGACAAAGTCGGTGATGTGACCATCCGCCTCCCGTTTAAGGATCCCGAAGCGCGTCACTTCGTCCTTTGAAACTGGTTGCACAGCGACGGTGATATCTGCCTTGTTCTCCCAGTGATATTCCGCCATTGCCTTGTAATTCATGCGGTACAGATGATCGCCCGCAAGGATGAGCACGTACTTGGACCCCGCGGCTTGTATTTCCAGCAATTGCTTGCGGACCGCGTCTGCCGTGCCCTGGTACCAGTCCGCGCTCTCGACGGTCTGCTCTGCCGCCCAGATCTGAACCCAGCCCTGATGGAACGAATCAAAGTTATAGGTCCGCGTGATGTGGCGGTGCAGGGACACAGAATTGAACTGTGTCAGAACCGCGATGCGGTAGATCTCCGAGTTGATGCAATTACTGATGGGAATATCGATCAGGCGGTACTTGCCCGCGATTGGCACGGCTGGCTTTGAACGCATCTGTGTCAGCGGATACAGGCGCGCCCCGCGTCCTCCCCCCAAGATTACTGCAAGGACTTCGTTCAATGACGGCATTTTGAGCCTCCTGGGTAATCCTTGTACGATGTGGATGACGATTTCCCCTATTTTACCCCCAACATCCTTCGAATGCGATGAATCACGTACACGATCGGATACGCCAGCAGAATCAAGACGTCAATGACGATTAAAATCAGGTTAATTTTCATGTGTGCCTCCGTCTTACATGAGGAAACTCTCTGGAGGATGTACGGTTTTCGATGAGAAGCGTTGCTCCATTTCCATTGTACATTCGGGCGGTGCAAAGTCAATTGACAAAAAGCACGGATATATAAAATCAAACATCCTCCAGAAGGAGGATGCCGGGGAAGCGGATGACCTGTACGGTATAATATCGTTCCGGGTAACCTGCTCGCTGTGCCGAAGGAGGGAATCGAACCCTCATTCCCGGAGGGAACACGATTTTGAGTCGTGCGCGTCTGCCTATTCCGCCACTTCGGCTCAATTGCGAAGCAAGTATACCACTCTCAACTACAAGGTCAAGATGAAACTAGGAATTATCGGACTGCCCCAATCTGGAAAGACGACCATTTTCAATGCGATCACCCGCGGCAACGCCCCAACCGCCGCCTCGGCGGGGCGCATCGAAGTGCATCAAGCTGTGGTGGATGTCCCCGACCCGCGCGTGGACGCCCTCTCGAAAATGTTCAACCCGAAAAAGACCATTTACGCCAAGGTGACATACGCGGACATTGCCGGACTTGAAACTGGTTCCGCCAAAAGCGGCATTTCCGGGCAACTGTTGAATCAGCTCAATCAAATGGATGGGCTTCTGCTTGTGGTGCGCGCCTTTGAAAGCGACCTGGTCATGCACCCCAGCGGGAGCGTAAATCCGCTGCGGGATGTGGAGATAATGACCAGCGAATTGCTGTTGAACGACCTGATCGCCGTGGAACGCAAACTGGAACGTCTCACCGACGAACGCAAAAAGGGCGGCACGGACAAGGCATTGAATGCGCGTCAAACCGAGTTGTTCGAGAAATTACATGCAACGCTTTCGGAGAACAAACCTTTGCACGACATGGAATTCACTGCTGAAGAGGCAAAGGAACTGTCCAGTTTCGGCTTGCTCACGCGCAAACCCATCCTGACCGTGTTCAATCTCGGTGAAGGACAGTCCGCGCCGGATGCCGGGGGGCTCAATCATCCATCTGTGGCGTTGATGGGCA
The DNA here is from genome assembly GCA_964410375.1 of uncultured Anaerolinea sp. GTDB lineage: Bacteria > Chloroflexota > Anaerolineae > Anaerolineales > Villigracilaceae > Villigracilis. The sequence goes on from CAYPHR010000009.1 coordinate 16,987, forward strand.
AACTGGAAATGGAGATCGCGCAATTATCCGCCGAGGATGCCGCGCTTTTCATGGAAGAATATGGCATCAAGGAACTCAGCCTGAACCGCATGATCAACCTGTCCTACGAACTGCTGAAAGAACAGACCTTCTTCACAGTGGGGGAGGATGAAGTACGGGCGTGGGTCACGCACCGCGGCGCGACGGCTCAGGAAGCGGCTGGCGAGATCCATACCGATCTTTCGCGCGGATTCGTTCGGGCGGAGGTGGTGGCGTACGAAGACCTCATCAGCCTCGGGTCTATGAATGAAGCGAAAGCGAAGGGCAAGTTGAGGCTCGAGGGCAAGGAATATCGCATTAAAGAAGGCGAGATCATGCACGTCCGCTCCAGCCTGTAAAATCCATACTGGAGAATGGGTCGCAGGGAATTCGTTTGTGATAAAACTCAGGATGGAAGACATCCACTTTCATATTAATCAGGAGATACGATGACATACCAACTTTCAAAATGGGATCTTTCCCCGCTTTACCCCGGCTATGACAGCCCTGAACTGCAAAGCGCGTTCGACATGCTCGAGGAGCAGGTGACTTCGTTCGAAGGATTGCGCGACAAGCTCACGCCCGATATGCCCACTGAGCGGTTTCTGGAGGCGGTAAAAGCCAACGAAGCGATGACACGCATCGGCAGCAAGATGTATTCGTTTGCGGGATTGTCTTTTGCGGCGGATACGCAGGACCAGAAGGCGCAGGCGTTGATGGCGCGTGTGATGCAGTTTCTGGCGGAGATCGAGAATCGCACACTTTTCTTCAATCTGTGGTGGAAGGAATTGGACGACGAGAACGCCAAACGCCTGATGGATGCTTCGGGCGATTACCGCTATTATCTCGAGGCGATGCGCAATTTCAAGCCGCACACGCTGAGCGAAGCGGAAGAGAAGATCGTCAACTTGAAAAACGTGACCGGCGTGAACGCGCTCGGCAACCTGTATGACTCGATCACGAACCGTTACAACTTCAAGATGAAGGTGAACGGCAAAGAGAAAGAAATGACCGCGGCGGAGTTGTTCTCGTACCGCTACAGCACCGACCCGAAGGTGCGCGCGGAAAGTTACCAGTCGCAGTTCAAGGTGTACGCGGAGGATGGTCCCATTTTGGGACAGATCTACCAAACGATCCTGCGCGACTGGCATACTGAGAACGTCAACCTGCGCAAGTTCAAGAATTCGATCGCGCCGCGCAACCTGAACAACGATGTGCCTGAGGAAGCGGTCGAAGCGCTGTTGAGCGTTGCGCGCAAGAACGTGGGCATCTTCCAGCGTTACTTCAAGATGAAAGCCAAATATGTCGGCATGAAGAAATTACGCCGCTACGATATTTACGCACCGGTCGCCGCATCGAAGAAGACCTATGATTGGGATGAAGCCGTGACGATGGTGCTGGATGCGTTCAATTCGTTCTCGCCGCAAGTGGCGGAACTGGCAAAGCGCGTCTTTGACGAGAGCCGCATCGATAGCGAGATCCGGAAGGGCAAGCGCGGTGGCGCGTTCTGCGCTTCCATCACACCGGAGATGACGCCGTACGTGCTGATCAACTATCAGGGCACGGGACGCGAAGTGGCGACGCTGGCGCACGAACTCGGTCACGCCATCCACACCATGCTGGCAGCGCATCACAGCGCGTTCACGTTCCACTCGTCACTGCCGCTGGCAGAGACCGCCTCCACGTTTGCGGAAATGGTCTTGATCGACAAACTGCTCGCGGAAGAGACCGATGAATCCGTGCGGCGCGATATCCTCTTCAAGCAAATGGATGACGCCTATGCGACCATTATGCGCCAGTCCTATTTTGCGATGTTCGAGAAGACCGCGCACGAGTTGGTGCAGAAGAATGCTTCAGTGGATGATCTGAGCAATGCCTACCTTGAAAATCTCAAAGAACAGTTCGGTGACTCGCTCGAACTGAGCGACGAGTTCAAATGGGAATGGGTCGGCATCCCGCACATTTATCAGGTGCCGTTCTATGTGTATGCCTACGCCTTCGGTCAGTTGCTGGTGCTGGCGCTGTATCAGCAGTTCAAGGCGGAGGGAGAATCGTTCAAGCCGAAGTACCTGAGGATCCTTTCCGCGGGCGGATCGGAAGCGCCGGAACGCATCCTGAGCGAAGCGGGAATCAACATCCGTGACCCGCAATTCTGGCAAGGCGGCTTCGACGTGCTGGAGAAGCTGGTCGGCGAACTGGAAGCTCTCCCTGTGCCGAAGCCTGCAAAGAAGAAACAGGCTGCCCCGAAGAAAGCGGCGGCGAAAACTTCCAAAGGGAAGAAGGTTGCAAGCAAGAATTCTGTGAAGAAAGCGCCTGCGAAAAAAGTCTCCGCAAAAAGCAAGGCGAAAAAGAAAAAGTAGCAGATAGTAAGTAAGAAGTGAAATGAAGGGATGACCTGAAGAATTAGGTCATCCCTTCTTATTTGTTGGTAATAAAAAACCATCCTGAAACGGATTTCAGGATGGTTTCCATGTTTTACTGCTTGCTAAAACTCGTAATCGCCGGGGTCTTCCTCGACCGTCATCACCGGCTCTTCCTTTTCCTTCTTGTCCAGGAATTGCAGGGTCTGGGCGACGACCTTCGTAAAGTATTTGGTTTCGCCTTTATCTTCATACTTGTCGGTCTTCAAACGCCCTTCGACGTAGATCAGACTGCCTTTCTTCAGATATTCCTGGCAGACCTCGCCGAGCCGCCCCCACGCTTCGATGTTGACCCATTCGGTGGCTTCACGCGTCTCGCCGTTCTTGTCCTTCCAGCGGTTGCTGACGGCAAGGCTGAAGTGACAGACCTTCTTGCCGCTGGGCGTAAACTTGCTCTCCGGGTCCTTGCCCAGCCGCCCGATCAGTTGAACGCGGTTTAGAGTTGGCATGTCGGCGCCCCTTTCGTTTCAATACTTTTAGATGCATGTGTACGTGTCATAATTAGTCTCCTTTTTAATCTAAAAGAACAGTTGGGTTGTTTCGAACAGGGTTATACTTTCAGGGTTACCCTGCACTTTCCGTGTTGGTGGACTCGGAAGCGGGCGCCTCAGCCTGGACCTTCTTCAGCACGAGCATGCCCGTCTTCATCTCCACGACGTTGTAGCCCGCAGGCACGGCGTCGAGGGCGCCTTCCTTGATCTCCTTCGAAAAGTAGAACATTCTGCCGTTGGAGTGCAGGTAATAGGTCGTCCCTTTGGAATTGGTATGTGAGTAAGCCATTGTAAATCTCCTTTTTTTCTGAGTGTAATAAGAGTGTAGAACAAAGTTTCTAGGCTGTCAAGTAGGAAAAAGGTCATTTGTGTAGACAAATAGGTGAATTATGAGAACCGTTTCCTCTCTCTCTGACCTGCGTGCCGCCCGCCTCTCTCTCAAGGGGACGGTTGGTCTGGTTCCCACGATGGGGTATCTCCACGAGGGGCATTTGTCGTTGGTGCGCCAGGCGAAAGCCGAGTGCGACCACGTCATCGTCTCTATTTTCGTCAACCCGACCCAGTTCGGTCCCAAAGAAGACCTTTCCAAGTACCCGCGCGACCTCGAACGGGATCTGGAACTGCTCTCCTCGCTTCCTTCGCAGGAGATTCTTGTCTGGAATCCGTCAGCGGAGGTGATGTATCCGCCCGGCTACCAGACTTGGGTGGAGGTCGAAGCGCTGACGAATCCGCTCGAAGGCGCGATGCGTCCCGGTCATTTCAAGGGCGTGACCACCGTCGTGGCGAAACTGTTCAACGCAACCCAGCCCGATAAAGCCTATTTCGGGCAAAAGGACGCCCAGCAGGCGGCGGTCATCCGGCGTATGGCGGTGGATTTGAATTTTCCGCTTGAGGTCATCATCTGCCCGACAGTGCGTGAAGCGGACGGGCTGGCGATGTCCAGCCGCAACAAGTATTTGAACGAAGCCGAGCGGCAGGCGGCGACGGTCTTGTTCCGGGCGTTGAGCGCCGCGAAGGAATTGTTTGAGAATGGGGAAAGGGATGCTGAGGCGTTGCGAAGAATGATGAAAGAAGTGATCGAAGCCGAGCCGCTGGCGCAGATGCAATACGTCTCCTGCGCGGATTATGATTCGCTCGAAGAATTGGATACGATGAAGGGCAAATCCCTGCTTTCGATGGCGGTATTCGTCGGGAAAACGCGGTTGATCGATAATTTTGTGTTGGGATAGTTTGTATTGCATCCATCCGCAGATCACACAGATTGAATTGTCTGTGTAATCTGCGGATTATTTTTTTTAAGCTACGGTCCCCATTTCATATCTCGCGCGAACGGCACGAGCGGAATCATGGGACGCCCGTCAATGTAATACAACTGCGCCGCGCCGCCCTGATAGGTCTGGTCATTTTGGGCATTGGCGACGATGACAAAACTGGCATCCGGCGCCCAGAGCGCCTCGTTCATGCGCTCGAAGGTTTCGGGACGCAGAACGGTTCTGCCGGTCACGCCATCCGCCGTTGAGCGGACGAGTTGCATTGGCGGGCGGTTAATGAAGCCGTCTGGGTTCGGTACGCTGGCGTAGAAGTAATACAACTGTCCATCCGGTGCGATGAAGGGATTATCGGCAACATCCGCAGGGTTGGAATCATAGTCCGCTTGGAACAGGGTGGTGACGCTGCCGGATGCTGTGTCCACGCGCCAGAGACCTGCGCGGAACATGCCCATGTACGGGCTGGCGGAAAACAGAACGGACGCATCGCTGGAGAGGGAATAATCACCGCAACAGATGATCGCGCCTTCGACGCCGCTCAAGCGGACGAGCGAACCGCCGTCCGGATAATAGATCGCAGTGGATGCGCCTTCGTAATAACCGAGCGTGATGATGAGCTTGCTTCCGTCGGCGGAATACATTTCGGGCCAGTATAGTTCCTCCGGGAAGAAGAAGCCGCCCTCCATTTCAGTCACTTGATCTTCCAGCACACGGTTGGATTGCCCGTCGATGATGGAGTACAGATTCAAGCCCTGATGCCCATAAGCGATTGTCTGCCCGTCTGGTGACCACACCGGGCTTCTCAAAATGGTAATAAAGGGGTCGTTCTCGTTGATTGCGCCGCCGTCGAAGATCATGGCGCGGTTGCTTCCATCTGCATTGACGGTGATCAACTTATTGTCCGCGATGTAGACCACGCTGCCATCCACGGGAGAGACGTCGAATTCGCGTATTTCGTCCGATTCGGATGTGAGCTGTGTGACCGTCGTCCCGTCCCTTTCAAGGCGGAATACCTGCGAGCGTCCGATATTGTCAGTGGCGAGATAATACATCGATGCCGGGAGCAGGCTCGAGGTCGGAGTGGGAGGCGCGGCTTGTGTCAACGCTTCGAAGGTTGCGGCAACGATGGTCTCCACGTTGAGCGGACTTTCGGCCGGCGCTTCCCCCAGCGGGTTGGCGCAGGCGAGCATGATTGCCAGCAGTGAAAAAAGAAAAAACACAATTCGGGGATTTCGTCTCATAAAGTCTCCTCTGAGTTAAAACAAAACAAAGACGATGACCAATAGTGGAACGTTTCTTGATCAGCGTCTTTGTTTGACGGATTACACTTGTTCGTAATGGTGCACGGGGACAACGAAAAGCGTGGCGCGTTTCTCGCCTTCTTTTACCGGCAGTGCGTTGCGTACGGTCTGAATGGCGGCATCCACCTGCGCATCATCCACGCCCAACAGCATGGTGACAACGCCGCTGCGCATGAATCCGCCTGTGGATGCGACGCGCGTCACGCGGAAATTCTCGGCGGTAAAGGCTTGCGTGAGCGTGTCAGCGTCATGGTCTTTCACGATGATGATCATCATTTTCATGGTGGCTTCTCCTCTAAATCTGTTCGAACCGTTCCACAGGCAATGCGAACACTGTCGCGCCGCCAACCGTCACAGGGACGGGGGATGGCATGGGCATCGGCGAGCCTTCCAGCGGAAGGGTCATATATTCGACGCGCTGGCGGCAGGCTTCGTGCAGGGCGGCGAGCGCCTGCGCCTCCCGTTCGGCGGGCAAGCCGATCAGTAGCGTGGCATTACGCCTTCCCAAAAATCCGCCCGCGCTGGACAGGTACGTGAGCGACGCGCCGATGTTCTTCAACGCGTTCGTGGCGTTCTCAAGATCCTGATCCTGCACGACAGCGACCAACAACAAATGGATGGGGGAATTTGACGAATTTGTTTCCATATCTGACACCTCCGAGTTAAACTGTATCTCCCTTCGATGACGCTGCAGACGAAGCCTGAACCTGCCCTGTTTCGAGCTGCAGTTCCCCGCCCGCAAAATCTTTCCGCGCGAACAACGCCCGCAGAATGGGCGGCGTGACCAGCGTTGTGGCAAGCACCATGACAACGATGGCGGAGAATTCCGTCGCGCCGATCAGGCTGTTGGTGACGCCGATGCTAGCCGCGATCAAGCCAACCTCGCCGCGCGAGATCATGCCTGCGCCCAACTGCACGGATTCGCGCAATGAGAGTCCGCCCAGTTTTGCGCCCCAGCCCGCGCCGAGCCACTTCCCAAAAATCGCCACCAGAACGATGACGGCGGTAAAAAGTAAAGCCTGCATGGGGAATCCACGCAGGTCAATGGACAAGCCGATGTTCACAAAGAAGATGGGGACGAACAAGCCGTACGACAGTGCGTGCATCCCCGATTCGATGCGTTCCTTTTCGGGCGTGCGAGCCAGCATCAACCCTGCGATGAATGCGCCGGTGATCGCCGCCAATCCGCCAAAGTATTCCGAAACGATGCCGTACACGAACATGATCACAAGCGCGACGACAAGCAACCCCTGGCTGGTTTGCAGCCTGGCAACCCGGTGAACGACCCATGGCAGGACGCGTGTTCCAAACAGGAAGGATGTAACGACGAAGACTGCCATCCGCAGGAAGATCAGCAGGATATCCAGCCCACCGCTGCCGCCTCCGCTCATGAAGGCAAGGAAGATCGAAAGCAGGAGGATGACGAGAACATCGTCAAAAACCGCCGCACCGAGCAGACTGACCCCGACGCGGGTGCGAAGCGCCTTGAGTTCGATCAGCGTCTGGGCGGAGATGCTAACGCTGGTTGCGCCAAGCGTCAGCCCGAGGAAAAGCGCAGCCACGTGGGGCATGTCAAAGAGCAAGCCGAGCCCCCACCCTAACAGCACGGGACCCACCACTCCCAATGTCCCGGCAAAGGCGGCGACGCGCATGTTCTCGCGCAGTTCGCCCAGTTGGAATTCCAGCCCTGCGAGGAACATGAGCAACAACACGCCGAGTTCGCCAAACAGCGCAACGACCTCGGAAAGTTCGTGCGCGATGAACGGCATTCCCAACAGGTTGAGCAGCGAGGGACCCAGCGCAATGCCCACAGTCAACTCACCCAGCACGGAAGGTTGCCCCATGCGCCTGCTCAGATATCCCGCCCCTTTTGCTGCAAGCAGGATGACAGTAAGCAGAAAGATAAGTTGGAGGAAAGTGCTCATCTTAATAGTATAACGCGAAAGCAGATGATAATTAGGGCGTTCCCATGCGTTTTTTCATATATTCTGGGATCTCGATCATGGGCGGACGTTCCCGTTCGGCGACCTCATCCACATCGAGGAAGAAGCGTTCCTGTCCATATCGGATCAGTTTCATCGTGGTGTTGACATTCTCGAGGATGTTCTGATCGTAGCGCTTCTCCAGCTTGCGGATGACCGCCTGGATGATGGCAAAAGACATTTTACTGAGCGATTCCAGCGGCTGGTTGTGATGGATGCGTTCCTGCAGATCCACCTGCCCAATGGAACGCAGACCGAACTTCTCGAACATATCAATCAGCAAGCCGATCTCAACGCCATATCCCGAAAAGAAGGGAAGCTGTTCCAGCGCGCTGCGCCTGCCGCCATATTCCCCTGAAAGCGGCTGGATAATGCCGCTCAACTCGGGATAGAACAAGTTGAGCAGAGGACGCGCTGTCAATTCAGTGACTCGCCCGCCGCTGCCCGCCTGCATCTTGTTTCCAACTTTCAGCGGACGGCGGTAAAAGCCCTTAATGAAATTCAGTTCCGGCTTGAGCAGAAGCGGACCGACCAAGCCATACACGAAATGCGGGCTGATATTGACAATGTCCGTGTCGATCCAAACAATGATGTCACCTCGCGTGCAATAAAGGCTTTTCCATAACGCCTCCCCCTTCCCCCTGCGCGCGTCATATTGTGACAGAGTTTCTTGATGGATATGCACGGGGACGCCAAGCTCCTCTGCGATCTCGCGCGTGCGGTCTGTGGAATCCGAATCCATCAGTACGATCTCATCCAAAAGCGGCACATCTTTCATCAACGCGTTCTGGACGGTGGTGATGACCTTCCCGACCGTTGCCTCTTCGTTGAGCGCGGGCAGGGCAAGACTGATGGTGACGCCCTGTTTTTCCTTCAGTGAGACCAGATATCTCAAGTCCTTGAACTCGTCACCGTGGAAGGTGTTTTCCGCGAACCATTTATCCACCAACACGGAGATGGTGGATCGCCCCGATTCTTCGCTCGCAGGATTAACTTCATGCAGTAGCTTTGTCTTGACCATGATCACGCCGTGTTCGCTTTCGCGCATCATCTTTTCAGCGGCTGTCCCAATGACGGGTGGTTGATTGGGGCGCACGGAGGTTCCCATAATGACAAGGTCATGTTTCTTTGATGCGTCGAAGATGGTGTCGATGGGAAGATCGGTGAAGATCTCGCTGCGTTCGATCTCGGGCAGGTTCCTCAGCACCCGGTCCGCGCCTCTGAACGCGACATCTTGCGCCTTGGTCATGTTCTGCGGATACAAGTGCAGGGACTCGATATGCGTTCCTTTGGTTTCACGCAGAGACAGGGCAATGCGCAATGTCAACTCCGTGTACGGTCCGCCGCGGATGGGGAGCAGCGCGCTCTTGATTTCCTCCCCCACTTTTTGATTCACAATGGCGATATTGCACGGCGTGAGCGTCAACACCTCCGAGAGTGAGACTTGAAGCGCCTCGAACTGATGCGGATATTCCAGCACCAGCAGGTCGGGTTGTTCCTCCTCGATCACCTTGACCAGTTCATCCCATGGTTTATGCGAGACATGCACCTGCGCCCACTTCCCGTTGCGCTTTATCCTGTATAAGCCCTTCAACGTCTTGCGTAATTCCCGCGCATGGACAGTTGCCATGCTGAGCGATTGTCCCTCGGGCACATAAATGAATCCCACCAGCAGGAGCTTTTCATCCCCGGCAATGGCATGCGCGGCATGGATGGCGGATTGCTGTTGACAGCCGTGCACGACCGGCACGAGTACTTTTGAGATCAATCTATTTCTTGATGGTGCGTTCACAATAGTTCTCCTTTCAAAATGTCTGGAGCAACGGCGCGATCCTCATCCTATAAATGCTATCCCAGATGTAATTCGCACGGACATATGCCTTCATTCCCTGCACGGCATCCCCATCGAGTCTTGCAAGGATCAATTTGCAAACCGTATCAGGGTCTTCCTGCGGCGAAAAATACGTTCCGAACTCCCCGCCCAATTTGCGCAGAGGCGGAATATCCGAACAGAAAATGGGAATGCCTGCCAGCCCTGCTTCCAGAATGGGAATGCCGAATCCCTCCTCGATGCTTGGCAGGAACAGCGCATCCGCCAATTGATAGAAATCCGAGATGACCGCGTCCGGGATGTACTCATCCGTCCACTCGGCAAGAAAATGCGCCGCACCGCCCAATCCCAACTCCCTCCGCAGGACGGTCAGTTTTTCAAAGTAAGCCAGGTTGGCGGGGTTGTGCGGACCGAGCGGTCCGGTCACCACCAACTGTGCTTCCGGGTAATGCTTGCGCAACTCCGCCAGCACCTTCAATGCCAGTTCGATATTCTTCCGCGTTGTGATGCGCACGGGCAAAAGCAGGAGCGGATTTGCAGTCAGCACGCCGGTTTTCTCAACATATGTCTGCGTATCCTCTTCGAGCTTGAGAAATTTGTCGACATCCACACCGTTCGGGATGACCGCGATCTCGGATTTATCCAGCCGCATCAACTCTGCCAGCTCAGCCTGCCGCATATCCGAGATGGTCACCTGTGTCACGCCATCCCACGCAGTCTTCAACAGATTCCATGGATAGCCATCATGCAGTTCAGGCTGGTAGCGCGGCGTTGTCCACGCCAGGTCATGATGCCACAGGATCACACGCGGAGCCTTCTCCTGCTTGCTGATATTGAACAAGGCGGCTGTCAATGCGAGATTTTTATTTAGTGAGCAGACGTTGTGCGCGATCAGCACGTCGGTATCCTTCAACTGCTCGGATAAAAGCGCTTCGATCCTCCCGATGGTTGATTCAAAACTGACAGGGATTCTGCCCCGATCCAACTCCTCCTTCATGGACAGGATGTCCGCATGCCGCGAATCAACCAACGGGATGGAAGCGAAGCGGATGCGCGAATCCACCTGCCTGCCGCGTCCGGCAATGACCTGCACCTGATGACCGTCGTCAGCCATCAATCGGGCGTGATGATCCATGACGCTTTCCACGCCGCCGACCACCGGCGGAGCGGAATAATGAAGAAGGGTAATTTTCATGATTAATTCCTCGGTTGTATTGTATCCCCGATGACGTTGATCTCTGCTTATTTCGATTTTCGCTTTGCAAGCATCCCGAAGGGCGTGGAAGTCTGGGCAGATGGCAGGAAGATGCCGTGTTCAGCGGAACGCAATTCCTCCACTGTGAAGAACGCATTCGGGTGCACGGATTTTATGACTTCCGCCGCCATCGTCAGTTCCTTGCGCATAACGATGGTGTAGATCAGTTTCACGGGTCCGTGCGAGCCCATACCGCTGACGCTCGTCATTCCCAAGCCTTTCTCCTGCAAGGTTTTCGCAAGCGGACTTGCGATCTCCTCCGGTACGATCGCGCGGATGACCAGCGTTCCGATCGCCAGTTTGTTCTCGATATACATGCCGAGATAATTCCCGGCGGCAAATCCCGCCGCGTAGGCGAAGTAGGCGGCGACATTGCTCGCCCCCCGTGTGATCTGGGCGATGATGCTGATCCAAATGAACACTTCCACGAAGCCGAGCAGCGGAGCAAGATGCCGCTTGCCGCGGGATGTGAAGATGATGCGCAGGGTGCCGAGTGCCACGTCAAAGGCACGCGCGAAAAAGACGAGCAGCGGCAGGATCACCCAGGTATTCCAGTCGAATGTTTCCATGATGCCTCCATTTTCCGAGTGTCGGTCTGTACCCCCATTCTACTCTGCCGGGAGCAACTCCCGGCAGAGTGGTTCCTGCTGGATCACAAACTCCGGCTGTGTCCCATGTTCGGGAAGATCCACTGGTCGTCGTAATGTTCCTGCATGATCTTGTAGTAATACAGGGCTTCCTTGTTCGGCAGGGCGTAATTCCATTCGTTCTTCAAGCGCTGGGACTCGGACAGGAACTCCTCGTCCGGGATCTTTTCCTCGGCGAGTTGCGCGATCAAGTCCGAGGAGCCTGCGCCCTTGGAGAACTTCTGTTTGGGGCGGTTGACGATCTCATCGGGCAGGTCGTCGGCGAACGCCTGGCGCAGGATGTGCTTGGGGGCACGCCCATTGTGCATTTTCCACTCGGCGGGAAAGCTCAGGGCGGTCGAAACAGATTTCACGTCGAGGAAAGGAACGCGGGCTTCCAATCCAAATGCCATGGACATTCTGTCGGCGCGTTGCAGGTTCGTGTTGTGGAGCGCCTCCGTGATCTCGATCATTTCATCCTGCAGGGCTTCGGGGTCGTCGAAGTCCGCCAGGTAATCATAACCCGCGTAGACTTCATCCGCGCCTTCGCCGGTGAGGAAGACCTTGACGTGGTCGGAAGCGAGCTTTGCCAAAAAGTAATTCGGGATGGCGCTGCGCACCAGCGCGGGGTCGAACGTTTCGAGGTAATACAACACGTCTGGGAGCGCGTCCACCATATCCTGCGCGGTGTAGACCAACTCGTGATGTTGCGTGTTGAGGTGTTCCGCCATCAGCCGTGCGGCGGGAAGATCCTCACTGCCTGTCACACCGACGGCAAAGGAATGTAACTGTTCCGTGCTTTCACATGCCAGCGCAGAAACGATACTGCTATCCAGCCCGCCGCTCAG
>CAYPHR010000010.1:0-8732 GCA_964410375.1 uncultured Anaerolinea sp.
GGTACATGCTGGGGCTGTCAATGTCCTTGGTGCGGAAGATCTCCAGCGTGCCGTCCGTAAAGGAAACGATATTCCCGCTCAGGTCTTTGCTCAAGCGCTCGATGACGCTGCGCTCGGCAAGGTCACGCCGCAGGGCGACGCCGCCGTCGGTGGTCAGCCCGTTCTCTTCGATGGCATCGCCGAAGAACAGTTCGCTTTCCACTTCCACGGCTGGGGTTTCGCCCGAGTCGGGTTTCATGATGATCCCGCCGACGTTGATGACGCAAAACTGCACGGGGCTGTGACGGTCCGCGATGGATTGGGAACCGTCGGCGGCGATGAGGGTCGCTTGGGGTGTCGCATCAGGCAGCGGGTGGGAGGAGGCGAGTTCTTCATCCAGCGGCACGGCACAGCGGAGATTGGCATCCGCCGCTTTGGCGGACTCCGCTTTCGAGCGCAGGAAGTCGAGTTGGGAAGAATAGGTTTCGAGGAGGTTCTGCGCCTGTTCCTGCGCTTCCTCTTTCTTCTTCCGCCTCTCCTTCGCGCCCAAGCCCACCTGTTTGATCTGGGTGTAGATTTCCTGGTAATTGATCGGCATGACGTCCTTAGGATACTATGTAACCTACATTGCTACCATGTATAATTTTTACCGCAGAGACGCTGAGAACGCAGAGAAAGCCATGAGAAACTCCGCGCGCTCTGCGCCTCGGCGGTTTTATATAGGCGAATTTCCGCTTTCTTTTTAATGGTGGCAACTTGCGTTATGTAGAACATTTGTGCAAGATTGTAGCCTGTATTGGTCCAAAATTCAAGTTTTGGGCGGGAACTTTTTCATGGCGCGTGCGTCTGAATTGTGCAATACTATAACCAAGGAGACTACCATGCGTACGAAATATTTTGTTTTTGCCATTCTGGCGGTTCTGGCTCTCGTCCTGAGCGCCTGCGGACCGACCACCATCAACCAGGCGGCGCCTGAGAATTTGCGCACGTTGAATGTGAGCGGTCTCGGGGTTGTATACCTGACCCCGGATATTGCCTATATCAATGTCGGTGTGAACACCCAGCGCGAGAACGCTTCCGAGGCGGTCGAGGTCAACAAGACCCAGACCACAGCGGTGATCGAAGCCATCAAGGACTTCGGCGTGGATGCGAAGGATATCCGCACCACCAACTTCAGCATCTGGTCGAACCAGCAATACGACCCGATGGGACAGATCTCGGGCACGACCTACGTGGTGGATAACACCGTCAACGTGACCGTGCGCGACCTCGACAAACTGGGCGACCTGCTCGATGCCGCCATCACTGCCGGCGCGAACAGCATCTACAGCATCCAGTTCGACGTGGCGGACAAGACCAAAGCCACCGACGAAGCCCGCACCCTGGCGGTGGCGGATGCCAAGAACGAAGCTCAGGGTCTGGCGGAAGCCGCCGGTTTGAGCCTCGTGGATGTCCAGACCATCAGCTACTACGAAAGCAGCCCGACGCCCTACTTTGAAGGCAAGGGCGGCGGTGGCGGCGCAGCCATGGAAGCCGCGGCAGTGCCGATCCAACCCGGTCAACTGGCGATCACCGTCACGGTCAACATCGTCTACACCATCAAGTAAGCGACCGCGTCATCCCACCTGAAACCTGCTCCTCCTGCGAGGGGCAGGTTTTTGTTTTGCCGCCCCTGAATGGAACGGTATAATCCAATTACATTTCACTCAAGGAGTCTCTTCATGTTAAGAGTTGGATATATCGGTCTGGGATTGATGGGCAAATCCATTGCGCGGAACATGCTCAAGGCGGGATTTCCCATCGTCGTCCACAACCGCTCGCAAGCCGCAGTGGATGAACTCGTCGCAGAAGGAGCGGCCTCCGCTTCTTCCCCCGCCGAAGTTGCCCGGCAGGTGGACGTCGTCTTCACCAACCTGCCTGATTCCCCCGATGTGGAACAGGTCGTTCTCGGCGAAAACGGCATCATCGCAGGCGCGCATGCAGGGTTGATCTTCGTGGATAACTCCACCATCAAACCGGCGTCCGCGCGCATGATCGCGGAGAAGTTGAAGCAGCAAGGCGTGTCCGCGCTCGATGCGCCAGTCTCCGGCGGCGACATTGGCGCGAAGAACGGCACACTGACCATCATGGTCGGCGGCGAAGCGGAAGCGCTGGAAACGGTCATGCCGGTCTTTCAGGCAATGGGCAAGACCGTCACCCACGTCGGCGAGGCGGGCGCGGGGCAGGTGGCAAAAGCCGCCAATCAGATCATGGTCGCCGCGCAGATGGTGGCGATGGGCGAACTGCTGGTCTTCTCGAAGAAGGCGGGCGTCGATCCGCGCAAGGTGGTGGATGCCATCAAGGGCGGCGCGGCGCAGTGCTGGTCGCTGGATGTCAAGCCGCCGCGCCTGTTCGACGGCAACCGTCAGCCCGGCTTCAAGGCGTACATGCAATTGAAGGATATGGGCATCGTGCTCGACACCGCCAGGGAATATGACATTCCCATTTCAGCGACCGAAGAGAATACGAAATTCTTCCAACAGATGATCCAGCAGGGCATGGGCGAGTTGGACAATTCCGCGGTGGTGGGTGTCATCGAGAAACTGGCAGGGGTGGGGATTTTAGAGTAAGGGCACAGCGTCGCTGCGCCCCTACGTTTGATATATGGAAATCAACCATCCCGTCCCCGATTTCGAACTGCCCGATCTCAGCGGCAGTCCGCACCGCCTGTCCGATCATCGCGGCAGGATCGTCATTGTCAACTTTTGGTCGTGCGAATGTCCGCACTCGGAGCGCACCGACAAAGCCATCATGGCGATGTTCGTGCAATGGCAGGACGATGCCGTGATGCTGTCCATTGCCGCGAACAGGAACGAAACAGCCGCAGATGTGAAAAAAGCATCCGAAGCACGCCGCCTGCCGACGGTCCTGTTGGATGCGGATTGCCGCGTGGCGGATCTGTTCGACGCGCAGACCACGCCGCATGTCTTCGTCATAGACCGGGAAGGCGTCCTGCGGTATCGCGGCGCTGTGGATGATGTCACCTTTCGCAACCGCACGCCGTCCCGCTTCTTTCTGGACGAGGCGGTTGAGTCGCTGCTCGAGGGGCGTTTGCCTGCGCTGACGGAGTCTCCCGCCTATGGCTGTGCCATTGTGCGTGAAATTTGATAGAATCGAACCGTGATCGAACTCAAACACCGCGCCGGTTTTCTGGATAGAATCCATCTTTTCAACGGACTCAAGGTTGAGGATTTGGAGGGCATTGCTGTTAAGCTGGAACAGCGTAACCTGCCCGCCAATTCGGTCGTCTTCAAACGCAGCGATAAACCGGACGGTTTTTATATGATCTATCGCGGCAAGGTGAAGGTCACCCGTCCGCGCGATCAGGGCGAGGACTTTCTTGCCTGGCTGACGGCGGGCGATTACTTTGGCGAGGAGGCGCTGTTCGAAAAGCGCAACCGCTCGGCAACCATCACCACGGTCGAAGACTCGGTCATTTTCTTCCTTTCCCGCCATGATTTTGACAACTTGATAGCGAAATATGAGATCCTGAAGCCGAATTTTCAGGTGGCGATCAAGAGCCGCAAACTGGCGCGCGCCACCATGTTCAAGTGGCTGGGACAGAACGAGGTCATCTATTTTGTCGCCCGCCGGCATAGGATCCGCCTGTACCAAGTGTTGGTGGCTCCCTTTCTTGCCTTGTCCCTGCCAATCGCAATGTTCGCGTGGTCCGCGCTTGTCCCCGACGATATCATCCCTGTCATCTTGGGCACCTTCTTATTGGGCGCCATTATTTTGTGGGCGATCTGGCTCATTGTCGACTGGAGCAACGATTATTATGTGGTCACCAACCAGCGCGTGGTCTGGCTGGAGCGCGTGATCGGGATCTATGACAGCCGCCAGGAGGCGCCGCTCAGCACGATCCTTTCGGTCAATGTGGAGACGGGTGTGGTTGGGCGCATGTTGGATTACGGCGATGTATCCGTGCGGACGTTCGTCGGAAACATCCGGTTCGATTATGTGGACCATCCCAATCAGGCGGCGGGCATGATCCGTGAACTGTGGGACCGCACCAAGTCCCGTGGTTCGAGCGCGCAAAAGGAGGCGATGAAGAACGCCATCCGCGCAAAGCTGGGGTTGCCCCTGCAAAAGATCGAGGAAGAAGAACTTGCGCCGGTGATCGCCCCTGAAGACAAGGAAGTCCAGAAAAAGGGATTGCTCCGTGTGGTATTGAGCAATATGTTCAAGCTCCGCACGGAAGAGGGCGGGACGGTCATTTACCACAAACACTGGATCGTGCTCCTGAAGCAGTTGGGGCGTCCGCTGATCTTCTTTTTGATTCTGCTGGCATTCATGCTCTCGCGTTTCTGGGATCTGGCATGGGACCCGGAGCGGCAGGTGATCGAATTCCTTGAAACAGGCGGCTTCCGCCCCGACACGCTGCTGGTCACCATCCCGGTGCTCATGCTGCCCTTCATCGGCTGGATGGTCTGGGAATACGTGGACTGGAGCAACGATATTTTCAAGGTCACACCCGAGGAGATCATGGACATCGACCGCACTCCGCTCGGTACCGAGGAACGCCGCGCCGCGCAGATCGAGAACATTCTCAGCACCGAGTACAAGCGCGTCGGTCTCATGGGATACCTGTTCAACTACGGCACGGTCTATATCGTGGTCGGCGGGACGAAACTATCCTTTCAGGATGTGCTCGATCCCGCCGGTGTGCAGGCGGATATCAACCGCCGCCGCATGGCGCGCATTGCCAGAAAGAACGAAGAGACTGCCAACGTGGATCGCGAACGCATGGCATCCTGGCTGGTGGCATATCATCAGAACCGCCATGAATTCAATGTCCCCGAGGAAGACGGCGAAGAGGCAGATGAAATCGCCCGGCTCAGAAAGGCGGCGGGACAGGATCTGGTGGATGGTGTTGAGTTTGATGAGGGGATGGATGGTGATATGATGGACGACCAATCCATGGATGGCATGGAAGGTTAGAGATACCGACGTAAAGGAATTATTTCAAAGATGACATTGAGACAGATCGTATACCTGCCCGAACCGATCCTTCGGCGCAAGGCAAAACCTGTGACCAAATTCGATAAAGACCTGCAAACCCTGATCGACGATATGATCGAGACCATGCGCGATGCGCCGGGCGTCGGGCTTGCCGCTCCGCAAGTGAACATTCCGCTGCAATTGACGGTCATTGAATATGCCGAAGGCGAAGACGAAGAAGAGAACGAGGGGAAGGAATTGAAGAAGAAACTCTTTGTGCTGGTCAACCCCGAGATCGTAAAGGTCTCCGAGGAGAAGGTGATGGGCGTGGAAGGCTGTCTTTCCATCCCCGGATTGGTCGGCGAAGTGGAGCGGCATGAGACCATTCAGGTCAAGGCGTTGAACAGGCACGGGCAACCCGTCAAGCACAAGGTCAGCGGATGGATGGCGCGCATCTTCCAGCACGAGATCGATCACCTGCACGGCGTCCTGTACACGGACAAAGCCGTCCGCGTGTGGAAACCGCAGGAAGATGACGACACCCCGCTGGATTAAGATCGGTCGAAGGTCGACAGTCGAAAGTCTGACTTGCGACCTGTTGACCTTCGACTGTTGACATGCACCTCAAACACCTCTCCCTCACCAACTTCCGCAGTCTCACCCGCCTGGATACCGACCTTCCACGGCGGGCTGTTGTGTTGGTGGGGCAGAACGCGCAGGGCAAAACCTCCGTGCTGGAAGCGATCTACTTTCTGGCGGCGTTCACCTCCTTTCAAACCCACGCGGATCGGCAGATCGTCAACTTTCACGAAGCGAAGAATCCGCTGGCAGTGACGCGCCTCGTAGCGGACTACCAGCGCGGCAAGACCAAACACCGCCTCGAAGCGCGGCTGATCCTTGAGCCGACGGGAGCCAACGGTCAACGGCTTCGCAAGGAAATTTTGTTGGATGGCGTCAAGCGCCATGCCAACGACGTGATCGGGCATTTCAACGCGGTCATTTTCGTGCCGCAGATGTCGCAGATCATCGAGGGCGGACCCGACGAACGCCGCCGCTATCTCAACCTCGCGCTGGCGCAGACCGTCCCTTCGTATGCGCGCGCGCTGGGCGAATATTCGCAGGCGCTCAGTCAACGCAACGCACTGCTCAAGGCGTTGAACGAAGGCAACGGGAGCAGGGATCAACTTCAGGTCTGGGATGTGGCGCTGGGCCGGTTCGGGGCGCAGATCATCCTGTGGCGCATCCAAGCCGTCAAGGAGATCGAACGACTCGCTTCGCGCATCCATCACGAGTTGACTCGTGGAACCGAGATCCTTCGTCTCGCCTATGAACCCGCCTACGATCCGCTGCCCAAGCCGGACGGACAACTCGGCTTGAAGTTCGATACGGTCATTGACCGTTCTTTGATTGAGCTGGATGAAATTCAGGAGGGATTTCTGGCGCGTTTGAAGGAGATACGCGGCGAAGAGATCGCGCGCGGCGTGACAACGATCGGACCGCACCGCGATGACCTGCGTTTCATCATCAACAAAGCAGACGTGAGCGATTACGGTTCGCGCGGACAAATGCGCACGACCCTGCTGGCGTTGAAACTCGCCGAGGTGGAATGGATGAAGGAACGCACGGGCGAGTATCCCGTCATTCTGCTCGATGAAGTGATGGCGGAATTGGATACATCGCGCCGCGCGGATTTGTTGAAATATGTTGGCGAAGACCGTCAGGTGCTTTTCACCACCACCGATATATCGCTGTTCTCGCCTGAGTTCGTGAACGATGCAGAGATTTGGGACGTGAAAGGCGGTGTGGTTGCGCCGCGGAGGTCATAAGGTAAAATAGTCCGCATGGCTGATACGAAAAAGCACGATGTCGTTGTAGTTGGCTCCCTCAATGCAGACCTCGTCGTCCGTGCGCCGCGTTTTCCAGGACCCGGCGAGACCATCAGCGGCGGCGACTTGCTGACCATCCCCGGCGGCAAGGGCGCCAATCAAGCCGTCGCGGCGGCAAGGCAGGGAGCACGGGTGGCAATGGTCGGACGGGTGGGACGCGATAACTTCGCCCCGTTCCTGGTTGAAAATCTTAACGCAAATCATGTAAACACATCCCATGTCAGCGAGGATAGCGTCGCTTCGGGGACTGCCATCATCATCGTGGACGAGAACGGGCAGAACAGCATCGTCATTTCGCCGGGCGCGAACGGCAAGGTCAACACGGAGGATGTGGATGCTGCACCGGATGCGAGCATCCTACTCCTGCAATTCGAGATTCCCATGGAGACGGTCCTGCATGCGGCGAAGCGCTACAAGTCCAACGGCGCGACGGTCATCCTAAATCCCGCGCCCGCCCGCCAGATCCCCGCCGACCTGCTCGCTCATGTGGATATCCTCGTCCCCAACGAAAGCGAACTTGCCCTGCTCTCGAATATGCCGGTCACGGATATAAAATCCGCAGAGAACGCCGCACAGGAGATCCTGAAACTGGGCGTAAAGATCGTGATCGTGACGATGGGAAGCAGGGGCGCATTGATCGTCACCGCCGACCGGGCTGTTCAAGTGAATGCGTTCCAAGTGGATGTGGTCGATACCACCGCCGCAGGCGATGCCTTCATTGCCGGTTTCACTTCCAAACTTTTGGAAACTACTTTGGAGTCAAGCGGCTCGCCGCTTAAGACAGAACAGCAAGCTGTTCGACTCCAAAGTGCCGTCCGTTACGGATGTGCCTGCGGTGCGCTTGCCACGACCAAATTCGGCGCGCAGCCTTCTTTGCCAACCAAGGATGAAGTCGAAAAATTTATAGAGGCACAAGCCACCGTCCCCGGCGGCGAGGACGCCGCCAAGAGCGAACATTGATCCCAACCCGCATCATCATCGATACCGACCCCGGCGTGGACGACGCGCTGACCTTCCTGCTCGCGCTCGCCTCGCCTGAAATTCAACTCGAAGCCCTCACCACCGTGCAGGGAAACGTCTCGCTGGAGAAAGCCACCCGCAACGCGCTCTCCGTTTTGGAAATGGTGAACGCGACTCACATCCCTGTTGCGCGTGGATGCTCGCATCCGCTCGTCAAATCGCCTCATGCGTCGGGGGAGGCTGTTCATGGTTCCAGTGGAATGGGTCATACCGATCTGCCTGATCCGACTTCGTCTGTTGTCGATGCTCATGCCATTGATTACCTCATCGAACGCTTTCTCGCCGAACCCAAGCAGATCAGCCTGTTCGCCATCGGTCCATTGACCAACGTCGCGCTTGCCATCCGCAAAGAACCGCGCATCGTGGATGCGATCAAGGAGATGGTCATCATGGGCGGAGCGATCCGCGCGGGCGGCAACGTCTCGCCGCTGGCGGAGTTCAACATCCATGAAGACCCGCACGCTGCGCATGTCATCTTTCATTCGGGAATCCCGATCACGCTCATTCCGCTGGATGTGACCTATCAATGCCTGCTGACGGGCGATGACATCGAACGGCTGAATAAAATTGATTCGCCCATTGCGCGTTTCGTCCGCGATGCGACGGCGCAATACATGGAATTCTATTTGAAATACGAAGGCTTCCGGGGCTGTGCCCTGCACGACCCGTTGACGCTGGCGGCGGTCATCGCGCCGGAATTGCTGACTCTCGAAGAACATTACGTCAGTGTGGATATTTCGGGCGGTGTTTCCACAGGCAAGACCTATGCGGATTTTATGAAGGTGTCAAAGAAACCTGCGAATATGAAGGTCGCGCTGGGTGTGCGCGGGCGCGAGTTCGTGGAGTTGTTTTTAGAGAGAATGGAAA
>CAYPHR010000010.1:8832-25635 GCA_964410375.1 uncultured Anaerolinea sp.
CCAAACACATCATCTTTGACACCGACCCCGGCATCGACGATTCACTTGCCATTTTGCTCGCTCTCGCCTCGCCCGAACTGGTGATCGATGGAATCGTCACCGTGCATGGCAATGTCTCCACCGAACAGACGACCGAGAACGCGCTGGCAATTTTGGAACTGGCGCGGGCGGGGCATATCCCCGTGTACAAAGGCTGTGACCTGCCACTGGTGAAGGACTCCCTGCTCAGCCCGGAGACGCATGGCGACAAAGGCTTGGGATACGCACAACTTCCAAGTCCGCAGAGCAAGCCCAGAGCGGAGCACGGAAGCGATTTTCTGATCGACAGCATCATGTCACAGCCGGGAGAGATCACGCTGATCGCCATCGGTCCGCTGACGAATGTCGCCTTGGCGATCCGTAAGGAACCGCGCATTGTGGAGAATGTCAGGGAGGTGTTCGTGATGGGCGGCGCGCTTCAGCATGCAGGGAACACTACGGCGCTGGCGGAGTTCAATACATATGTGGACCCGCACGCGTCGCACGTTGTTTTTCATTCGGGGATGCCGATCACGCTTACGCCGATGGATGTGACCTATCAATGTATTTTTACAAAGGATGACCTGAACCGGTTGTTGGAGATCGATTCGCCGATCACCAAATACATTGCGGACTCGACCCGTTTTTACATGGAATTTCATGACGAATATCAAAAGATCGACGGCTGTGTGATTAATGACCCGTTGACCCTGGCGTTGACCTTCATGCCTGAGATCTGCGACTACCGGGAACTGGTGGTGGATGTGGATATTTCAACGGGCGTGGGGCTTGGCAACACGTTCGCAGATTTTTATAATTATGAGAAGAAACCTGCGAACATTAAGGTGGCGATGGGCGTGCGTCCGCGTATGTTCATGGAACTGTTTCTGGAAAGGATGGAGAAACTGGCGAAGTCCATTGCGTGACATTTTTGATGAAAAGGTGTTATCCCTGATAGTGCTTCATTAATCATTCCCCCGGAGGAAACCATGCTGGAGAAAATCAAGAACAATTTCAACACACAGGCTTGGGTGCTCATCCCAATCGCCATCGCCATCAATATCGCTGTCGGGCAGATCGTGCTCGTGCTTAGGCTGCCTGTATACCTGGATTCCATCGGTACGGTGCTGGTCGCCGTGCTGTGCGGACCGTGGGCGGGCGCGTTGACGGGTGCGCTTTCCAATATCATCTGGGGCATCGCCATTGACCCGGGCGCGCTCCCCTGGTGGCCCGTTGCCGCCATGATCGGTTACATGGCTGGACGCATGGCGCAGTGGGGCTTCTTCAAGAGCTGGTGGCGCGTGGTCGTGACCGGTTTCGTGATCGCGCTCACTGCCGCGATTGTGGGCACGCCGATTGCCGTCTATCTGTTCGGCGGCATCACCGCCAGCGGTTCATCCTTCATCACCGCTTACCTGCTTGAGACGGGGCGCGGCATTTGGGAGTCGGTATTGAGCACCAACTTTATTGCCGAACCTGTGGATAAGATCACCACCGCCATGGTCGCATTTGCCATCATCCTTGGTCTGCCGAAGCGCACCATCGGCGGCTATCCAAAACCGCACCAGGTGGAAGTGGAAGGTGGCGCGGACAGGAGCCAGCTGTACATCGCCATCGGCGTCATTGTTCTGCTCGTTCTGTTTGCGGCGTTCATGCTCCGCAATATCCTGGGCGGATAAACGTAAAAAACAAAGCAGCCAACAAGGAGAGACCAGAAACATTCTGGTCTCTCTTCTTTTCCGTATATAATACCCGCCTATGCAAGAGCGCCTCTCTTTCTACATCCACAGGGACAGTTCCCTGCACCGTCTCAACCCGCTGACCAAACTGACGATTGTTCTTGCGCTCATCCTGATCGCCTTCCTGAGCAAGTGGTATTGGGCGCCCCATCTGCTGACGTTGATCGCCGTCGTTCCGTTAAGTTTTGTTGGCAGGGTCTCGCGCGAATTTTTCTGGACGGCTTCGCGCCTCATCCTGCCGACCGCGACCTTCCTCTTCGTCATGCAGTCCCTCTTTCATCCCATCGGCGAAGAGAACATCTTCGAGTTCTACTTCCTGGGCGCGACTCGGGAAAGCGTGCTGTACGCCTTCCGCAACGCCGTGCGCATCATCGTCATGGTCTCGGCGTTTACGCTCTTCCTGCTCACCACCCACCCCAGCGAGTTGATGACCGACCTCACCCGCCGCGGACTGCCCGGGCAATTCGCCTATGTCATCATCTCCACGCTGCAGATCCTGCCGCAGATGATCGCCAAATCGCAGACCATCATCTCCGCCCAGCGCTCGCGCGGGCTTGATACCGAAAGCAGCGCCCTCAAACGGGCGGGCGCCATCGTGCCGCTCGTGGGTCCGCTGGTGTTCGGCTCGCTGGTGGAAGTGGAGGAACGCGCCATCGCCATCGAAGCGCGCGGCTTCACTTCCAAAAACAAAAAGACGTCCCTCCATGAGATTCCCGACACATCCTTTGACAAATCACTGCGGCTTGGGCTGGTGTTTGTCGTCATCATCACCATTTCATTGAACCTATGGCTCTCGTAAACCTTCAAAACGTCACGTACAAATATCCGCTCACCAAAACGCCTGTCCTTCAAAATGTCAGTTTGCAGGTGAACGAAGGCGAGTTCGTCGCAGTCATGGGACCCAACGGCGCGGGCAAATCCACGCTGTGTTATGCGCTGGCGGGTTTCGTTCCCCATTTTTTCAAAGGCGAAATTTCGGGCGAAATCGAAGTGGATGGGAAAAAGTCATCCGAGTCCACGCTGGATGAATGGGTGCTGAACGTCGGGCTGGCGTTCCAAAATCCCTTCAACCAGATCAGCGGCGCGAAATACACCGTCTTTGAAGAGATCGCCTTCGGTCTGGAAAACATCGGCGTCCCGCGCAGCGAGATGAAAGACCGTGTGGAAGAAGCGATGGCATTGACCGGAATCAGCGATCTGGCGGATCGTTCCCCCTATTCGCTCTCCGGCGGACAACAACAACGCGTCGCTCTGACCTCGATCCTGGTCATGCAACCCAAGCTTCTCGTCCTCGACGAACCGACCTCGCAAATGGACCCCATCGGCACCCGCGAAGTCTTCGGCGTCGTCCGCAAGATGGCAGAGGATGGCATGACGGTCGTCATGGTGGAACACAAAGTGGAATGGATCGCGCACTTCGCAGACCGTGTCATCGCTTTGAAGGAAGGTCAAATATTACTGGAAGGTAAACCCAACGAAGTATTAACTTCCGATGTGTTAAGTGAGAATGGATTCAACATTTCGCGCTACACGTCTGTGGCGCGCGAGGCGAAGAAACAAGGCTCTTGGAAACAGGACAAACTCCCCGTCACATTGTTCGAGGCGGCGGATGGGTTTTCAGCGAAAGGGAAGGCTCAGTAGTCCATGAATATCGAAATTAAAGACCTGCGTTTTTCCTATCCGACCGGCTTGGAGGCGCTCAAGGGAATTTCGCTCTCGATAAACGCGGGTGAGCAGGTTGCCATCGTCGGACAGACTGGGGCAGGCAAGACCACGCTCGTGCGGCATTTCAATGGATTGCTGCGCCCGACAGCGGGGTCGGTTTGGATCGGCGATTGGGACACTTCGAAATATTCCGTTGCGAAACTTGCGTCACGGGTTGGGTATGTGTTTCAAAATCCTGACGAGCAATTGTTCTCAAGGGATGTATTGACCGAGGTGGCGTTTGGTCCCAAAAATTTGGGATACCCAAAGGACAAAGTGGATGAACTGGTCAAACGGGCGTTATCGCTGACAGAATTGAACGACCAGACCGAGACGAATCCCTACGACCTTTCCCCCACATGGAGGAAAATGGTGGCGCTGGCGTCCATCATTGCAATGGATACGCCCATCGTCATCTTCGATGAGCCGACCACGGGTCAGGATGCGGTCAATGTGGCGAGGATCGCAAATGTGATTGCCGAGTTGAAGAAGGAAGGCAAGACCGTCATCACCATCACCCATGACATTGACTTCTGCGCCGAGAATTTCAAGCGCGTCATTGCGCTTGCCGATGGCGAAGTTTTACTGGACGGCGAAGCCCACGATGTGCTGGGACAGGAGGAGATTCTGGCGCGAACCTATGTTGATCCTCCGCAGTTGACGCGGCTGGGGAAAATGCTTGGGCTGAAAGATACGGTGATCAATCAGGAAGAACTTTTGACCGCGTTGGAATGATGTTCGCTGCGCCCCTACTTTTTATACACCGCCAATTCCTCATACCCCGAATCGTTTTCAAATAATTCCCGCTTATAAACTACGTCATCAAATTCGGCAATGACGATCTCGGCTGTGGTGTAGATCTTGCAGCCGCTGACGAGATGTCCGCCGATGGTCACGCCATCGCCGTCGGAGATGGCAAGGTGCAAATGCGAGCCGTGGATCGAAACCGTCCCTGTCATGGAAACGATCTCAAAGTGACCTGAGTACTGGTTGTAATCATTTCGGTTGGCAAGCCGCAGGGTGGCATGGGTCAGGCTGCCGACGCTTGAAAGGATGCAACCCGCTTCGATATTGTGTTGTTTTACACACTCTTCGATGGAATCGAACAAATCTTGTGTTGGTTTGAGGCGGAAGGTGTGGACTTTCATCGCATCACCAGAACATGAAGCCAGTCAATGACGCGAACCAATCCACCAATATTTGGTAGAACTGTAAGCCCAGCAGCGCGACGATGATCCCCAAAATTGCGCCTGCCACAATATCTGAAACATAATGCACGCCCATTGCGACGCGTGCCAAAGCCACCAGCGGAGCCCAAAGCCAAAGGACAGCAGCCAACCATGAGGGAGCGAGAGCCGATGCGATCACTGCAATGAGAAAGGCGCGGGCGGCGTGTCCAGATGGGAAGGAATGCGGGTCCGTGTTGCGATAGATCCCGCCCCATTCACCTTCCGGGCGTTTTCGTTTCACCATGAATTTGACGGCAAGCACCACCGCCGCCAGACCCGCGATGCCGAAGAATTCGACGGTTTCCCATTTTTTCCATGCGGAGTTGCTGAAGAACCAGGCAATGATGAGCGCCAGCGCCCAGAACCACGAGTCGCCGGAGTGCGCGAAGAAGATGGCAAGGTTTCGCAAAAAACCCGGCTTTTCAGCAACGCGCATCTGACTGGAAAGTCGGGCATCGAGTTCGAGAATGTTCCGCAAGCTCATTTTTGTTTCGTTGATTTTCCCTTTGTAGTTTTTGATGTCGTCTTGGTCGTTTTCGTCGTTGACTTTTTTGCGGCGGGCTTTTTGACAGCAGGTTTTTTTGGCGCGGCGCGCTTGACCGCGGCTTGCTGGCGCGCGAGGTCTTCGCGCATCAACTCGAGTTGATGCGGCTTGTCCACATCCATGCACGGCTCGGCGCGGTCCCAGATGATGGCGCGACCTTTGATGCCAATGCGCTGGGAAGCGCGCTCGACCAAAGAGTCCAATGTGAATTGGCGGGTGAACAACTGGAACAATGTATCCAGCCCGATGACCGCCGCCTGCCGCAAGGGACTCTTGCGGTTGCCGATCAACTGTTCCCATGTGTCGAGGTGGTCGGTCGCCATACTGACATGAATGACATTGATATCCGAACCGCACAGTTCTATGTCCTTTAGTTTGGTATATGTGCGGTTGGAGGTCGGGAAGCGCGCTTCCATCACATCGCGCGGGCAGACGCCATAATACAGGTCGTCGCTGGTTTCCATGGCGGTTTTCACCAACCAGTCCACCATGTCGCCTTTGAGGGCGGGAATGTCTGATGAAACGATGAGGATGTATTCGCCTTTCGGCTTCAATTCCAGTGATTTGTTCACGCCCGCAACAATATTTGCGAGCATGCGTCCCTGATTGGAAATGTAGTGGACCGGCTTCTTGCAGGTCAAGCCGCTTTTGGGGGAAAGACCGATCACAATGACCTGATCCACTTCCTTTGCGTCACCGAGCGCATCCAAGACCCATTGCACCATGGGCTTGCCTGCCACATCAATCAAGCCTTTGGAGTTACCGTTGGAATAGATGTACAATGGGTCGCCGGGCTGGGGGATCCCGCCGGCGGTGACAATGGCGTTCATCTTCATAATTAGTTTAACTCCTGCAATTGCGGCTCAAAGCCAAGCCGATCAATCAGTTCACTCAATTCATCCCACGAAAGCGGACGATCCTTGCCGGAGACCGCCACCAGCGCCGCCTCCATCATGTTCGTGCCGAAGGAGCGGCCATCCAGCACGGGCGTGGTGGTAACAAGATATTTTACGCCAGCCTTGCGGAACGTCTCTATATCTTCGGGTGTGGTTGTGTTGGTGACAATGACCTTGCCTGTGAGGTCGTCTGGCATAAAGCGTTTGATATAGTGGCAATCGCCTGCGATGACGGTTGCCCAGGCATAGTATTTTCCCCATTTCGGCGTGCGCTTCTCCTGTTTTTCGCCCGTGGGATAGATCCATTCAAAAGGCAGGCGTCCGACGATGGGGAAAAGCAGACCGCCAAGGATTTTCAAGGTATTAAGTTTGCGAATGGCAATGGGAATATCCAGGGCAAACATAAAGTCGCCGAAAACAGTTTCATAACCAGCCTCGACAAAACTCTTCGACATTCCCCAACGATCCATGCCCAGAACGACGAACGCTTTCCTTCCCTTTGAATTGATGTAATCACGGATTTTCGCATCGAGAAATGCCGGAGCCCGATTTTCAAGTGTGTTCTTCAGCCCGCCGCCATCCACCAGAGGGGTCTTTTTTACGAAGCGCACCATCGGCGCAACGGAATGCAGGGGATACCATTTGCCGTCCACGATGGCGCCCAAGTCCGCGCCGCCGACGCCGAAAGCATCCACTGTGCCGTCCAATTCCTTGTATTTTTGTGCGGCGGCTTCCATATCCCCGTCTGTGCCGATGCGCTCGATGCGGACCTTCTCGCCGAGCAACGTAACTTCCACAGCCTTGTTGCGTTTCGATGAACCGATGCTGATGCTGACTGCACGCTTCATAAAATCCTCCACGGATGAGATAACGCCAGTTATATCACGAATCAGGATTCGGGTCCCGCTGGAAGCGTGAAGTAGAACGTTGACCCTTTTCCCGCTTCGCTCTGGACCCAGATCCTGCATTTGTGGACCTCGATGATTCTCTTCACGAGGGCAAGCCCCACGCCTGTACCGTCCGAGTCGACATCGAGTTTGTTGAACAGCCCGAAGATGCGGTCGTGGTGGATGGGATCGATGCCGATGCCGTTATCCCTGACGAAGAAGATGGGGTTGCCGTCTTCGTAGCCATCGTGTCCGATCTCGATCAGGCGTTCGGTTTGCGGGGTGACAAATTTCGCGGCATTATCGATCAGGTTTTGCATAATTTCGAACAATCGCGGGCGGTCGCCGTGCACTGTTGGCATGTTCTCCTGCACCTTCACCTGCACCGAATTTTCCTGCAGGCGACCATGCACAATAGCAAGCGCATCGTTGACGATCTCGTTAAAGGAAATGGTTTGATGCGGGTTGACCAGCCTCCCGACCCGTGAGAGTTCAAGCAGTTCATTGAGCAGGGATTGCATTTTGTCGGTGGCATCGGCGATGCGCTGAATATCGTTCCGCAGCCGGGCGACGTTGCCGGTGGTGGCGTCCTTTTCCAGGAAGCCGAGGAAGCCTTTGATGGTGATGAGCGGGGACTTCAGGTCGTGCGAAACTGTATAGGAGAAGCGTTCCAGTTCGGCGTTTTTGTTTTCGAGTTCTTCGATCAGGCGCTTTCGTTCCGCCAGTTCCGTCTGCAATTCGCTGAACAGTCGGGCATTTTCAAGCGCGATGGCAACCTGGTTGGCGTAGGTCACCGCAAGTTCTGCATCCTTTTTGGAGAATTGACCGACGCGGTGACCGTCCAGTGCGATGATGCCGATGGGTTGACCCTTCACCCGTAACGGGATCGCCATCCACGAGCGGATCTGTTGGTGGATGGATGCATCGTGGAAGATCGGGTTCGTTTTCTGCACATCTTCGATGAGCATATAGGATATTTGTTCGGTCAGGAGCACATAGGATGGTTCGTTTTCATCCACCTTGAATTTTAGCCCGATGTGCTCTTCAGGCGGTTCCAGCCTGCGCGTGCTGACGATCTCCAATATGTCATTATTTCCGCGCAATAACTGGACGGAGGCGCTGTCGTACGGGATCACTTTTTCGAGCTGCTCAAGGATGAGGCTGACCGCTTTGTTTTCATCCAGTGTCTCGACGATGATCGCCATGCTCTCGCGCAGGGTTTCGGATTCGGCGTTCTTGTTCTCCAGCTCATTGATCAACTTTTCGCGTTCGGTCTCCACCCATTTGCGCTGACTGATGTCGCGCACCATGATGATGGCGGATTCGGACGTTACTGCAGCGACACGCGCCTCGAAGAATTGGGTCTCCTCTCCGGGCGGCATCCCGTATTCGAACGCGTGCAATTGTCCCGAAGCAATAGCGCGTTCGAGTGCAAACAGGGTCTGTTTGGCGATGGAGGAGGGGAATAATTCCAATATATTCTTGCCGATAAACCTCGATGTGTCCATGGCGGGGGAAAGCTCGGCGGAAGCCATAAAATCCAAAAAGACACCATCCTTCGACACTTCGAAGATCATATCGGGAATTGCGTAGAGGATGGCGCGTGTCCGCGCCTCCGCGCTCTGCAGGGCATCCTGCGCTTTCTTTTGCTCGGTGATGTCATAGAACATGGATAGGATGCAGGTTTGTCCGTTAAGTTCGATCAACTCATAAAAGGCATTTACGCTGCGGCGATTTCCCAACACGTCAAAGAACTCGTAGTTTGGGTTGAAAACGGAGCGGTTGGTTCTTAGTTTTTCCACAAATTCGCGGCGGTCATCCATCGAATCCCAGAGTTCACGTTCCTCCGCGGATCGTCCGAGGGATGTTTCGGGTTCGTAACCGCTCATATTCCAATAGGCGTCATTGGCGTCGAGCAGGATCCCTTCTTCGAGGGTGGTAATGCAGATCGCCACCGGACTGGCATGAAAGACCTTGCGGAAGCGTTCCTCGCTTTCCCGGAAGGCGCGCTCCGCCTGCCTCTGTTCCGTTACATCGTAGAACATGCACAGGATGCAGGGTTGTTCCTTGATGCTGATCAGTTCATAGTAGGCAAGGGATGTCTTGCCTGGCAAGTCCTTATTTTTGAATTCGACCTCTACATTTTGGAGGGAACCCTTTGCAAGCAGCTCCTGCACGAACGCGTCGCGGTCCTCGGAGCTTTTCCACAGGTCGAATTCAAGGGATGAATGTCCGAGCGCGGCTTGGGGAGAAAGACCGGATAATTGCCAGAACGCATTATTGCCTTCCAAAAAAATACCGTTATCGAGGGTGACAATTGCGATTGCGATGTTGCTATTGTTGAATACCTTGCGGAAGCGCTCCTCGCTGGAGCGCAGGTCCTTTTCGACCAGCCTGCGTTCCACAATTTCGGATTGCGCCTTTTCATAGAGGCGGGCGTTGTCAATAGCGACGGAAGCGAGTGCTGCAAGTCGTTCCAGCAGGGTTGCCTGCTCCGAGGTGAAATCTTTTTGTTTATCCATATGGGCAACGACGAGTACCCCCAGAACTTTTTCACCAGACTTAAGAGGGGCTCCAATCACTGCTCCAAAACCCGCATCTTGGGCTTCATCCCGTTTGTGGGAATATTGGCTGTAATTCTGCGTGTAGATGGTCTTTCCGCTTTCCCAGATTTTCCCCACAAGCCCCTGCCCTTTTTGTGTGGTAACCCCATTTAGCTTTAAAAAAATACCTTTGCCCAACTCCTGTCTGAGTGCGGATTCGTCCGGGGTTAGCAGGTCAATTCCAACATGAGGGGTATCCAGCAGCACGCTAACACGTTCGAGAATGGATACAAGGAGTGGATTAAGCTCAAGCCGGTTGACCAACCCCAGGGCGGTTTCGTGAAGCGCGGTCAGGTATTGGGTTTGGATCTGGAGTTTCTCATCCACCCGAAGGCGTTCCTTTAATTCGAGGCGCGCATCTGTGAGCGAACGGTTCAGGTTATGAATCAGGAGATAGACGAGAAATCCGGTGGCGATGAAAACGGCGGTCAGGTCGCGCGCAAAACTGAGAGGAGGATCCATTCGAAATTGATAAATGCCCTGCTGTTCCTGAAAACCGAAATACCACAGCATTGCCAGGCTGAATATGCCTGTTAATAAACCTTCCCGCCAGCCAAGCAGGAGCCCCGCCAGCAGGATGATGGCGAGATAGGACATGGTGGCGACATCGCGAAGCCCGTTCGATTGCGAGGCTTGATACGTGAGTCCCAGCCAGATGAATATCACTAAAAAGATGCCTGCACCGCGCACATATCCCCGGCGGAGCGTAAACAGCGACATGAATACGATCAGAATGAGGATCGGAAAGATATAACGGGAGGAATAACTCAGCCATTCCCCGCTCACCCAGCGCGAAATGTAAAGGACGAGCAGGACGAAGATGACAACCCATCCAAAAGCGTTGATGATTTTCGAGTTGCGCGTTTTCTCCTCGTCTGGAAAGATGGGCGCAGCAAACAGGCGGCGAAAGCGGTCAAACATATAATGATTATATAACATGTCCATGGCGGAAACCGAGTGCCAAACTTCCTATTCTTTTGAAAAACGGACAGGTTTTTGGGAAGGGTGTAAAATAGGAAAAAATATTCTTGGAGATGCCATGACTCAGGATTTTCGCACGGAAAAGGATTCGCTCGGCGAAGTACAAGTGCCGGCTAAGGCTTTATGGGGGGCGCAGACCCAGCGCGCGGTGGAGAACTTCCCCATCAGCGGGCTGCGTCCGTGGCGCGCATTCATCTGGTCCATTGCGGCGGTCAAGCGCGCCGCGGCGCTTGTCAACCACGAACTTGGATTGTTCAACGACCGCGAGGTGGACGGCAAGCATTTTACCGCCGGAGAGTTGACCGATGCGATCGCCCAAGCCGCGGAAGAAGTGATGGACGGCAAGTGGGATTATCAATTCGTAGGCGAGCCTTTTCAGGCGGGCGCAGGAACAAGCCACAATATGAATGCGAATGAGGTCATTGCCAACCGCGCCACACAGATCTTGGGCGGCAAGCTTGGGCAGTATTATGTGCACCCCAATGATCACGTCAATATGGCGCAATCCACCAATGACACGATCCCGACTTCCATTCGTCTTGGTGTGCTGTGGCGGCAGAGCGAACTGCTGACATCGCTCAAAGCGCTGCAAGCCGCGCTGGAGGCGAAGGCTCGTGAATTCGATGATATTGTCAAATCGGGGCGCACGCATTTGCAGGATGCCGTTCCCGTGCGGCTGGGGCAGGAGTTCGGCGCATATGCAAAAGCCATCGAGCGCGATACGGATCGCATTGAACGCTCTGCCGAGGGGTTGCGCCGGCTCGGTATCGGCGGAACAGCCGTCGGCTCGGGGTTGAACGCGCATCCGGAATATCATGCCCGCATGGTGAAAAAATTATCCGAATTGACCGGTTTGCAATTGGTCGAATCCGATAACCTTTTTGAATCGATGCAATCCATGTCGGATGCGGTGGATTATTCCGCGGCGTTGCGGACCATGGCTTTAACGCTGGCGCGGATCGCGAATGATTTTCGTTTGCTCGCTTCCGGTCCATCCACGGGGCTGGATGAGATCCGCCTGCCGGCTGTCCAGCCGGGATCATCCATTATGCCGGGCAAGGTTAATCCCGTCATGGCGGAGATGCTGAACCAAGCCATGTTTCATGTGATCGGTTGCGATACGACAGTGGCGATGGCGGCACAGGCGGGGCAACTGGAATTGAACGTGATGATGCCGATCATTGCGCACAATCTGTTCGAGATGATGCAGGTCATCATCGGTTCGGTCAATGCTTTCACTGAACGCGCTGTGAAGGGACTGACCGCCAACCGTGAAAAAGCGGAAGGCTGGCTCTCGAAGAATGCCATCGTAGTGACGGCGTTAAATCCCGTGATCGGATATTCACAAGGTGCGGCATTGGTGAAGGAAGCGCTGGCGCTTAATGCGTCCATCAAGGATTTGGCGATTGAAAAGGCGAACGCCGGCACGCTGAAGCATCGCGATGAGGAGCGTCCCGTGAAGCCCGAGGAGATCGAATCTGCGCTAAGCGATCTGCGCAAGTTGACAGACGGGGGGATCGTCGGCGGTGTGAGCGGCGGAGGGTAAGTTGCAGTTGCAATAGGGACACGGCGAAGCCGTGTCCCTATTTTGTTATTCGGGCTCGCATCACAAATCTATTTACGCCCCCAAAACGGTATTTATACTCCTCGTCCCCGCGCATGAAATCAAACTCATAACGCCCGTTTTCACAGCACCATTGGATGACATGACCGAGCAGCACCCAGCCGGGGGAGAGTTCCATGAAATCGCGGCTGACGCCGGAGTTGTACCCCCACAGTTTATTGTTGTAATCGAAATTGAGCGATGCCGCCGCTTTGACCCCGTCCACTTCGAGAAAGGCGAGCCAGAGATAGCCGCTTTTGTACGCGCCGTGAAGGGCGTCGGACATCTGGTCGCGCATCACGTCCTTGAGGAACAGGGCTTTGTTTGGGTCCTGGATCATTAAGTGGAAGAAGGAGTCCAGTTCGGATTCGATGTCCGCATCTTGATCGATCACATGAAAGCGGACACGCCCTGATTCGGCGGCGCGGCGCATCTTGCGGCGGATCTCGTGGCGTTGTTTTTTGTCGATATTTGCAAGATAATCATCGAACGAGCCGTTCAGGGCGATGCGCGGTGTGGGACGATAGATCTCTTCGTGATATGTCCAGCCGCGGGCAGCGGATTCCGCTTTGAGGGCGGCGAGGGTGGGGGAGTCGTCGGGGAGGTTGTACCAATCGATGGCAGACCAGGCGTCGGCGGGGTTCGAGGCGAGAAAATCCAATAACCCGGAGACGAAGCGCGCATGGTCATCCTTGCGGACGATGAGGTCGAGATAATCCGAAATTTCGATGCTGCCGTTGAGCAAAAGCGCGGTCCGGCCGTCGTATTCGGCGATGAAAAGCGGGGCGATGCCGACGAGTTTTTCATTTTCGCGCGCAGCAACGAGGACGAGTTTGGCATCCTTCCATTCGCCGCCGCCGAGGTGTTTCCACCATGATGTTTGATATTCGTAGCGTGAAAAGGGCGTGTCGCCGATGGATTCTTTCAGCAGGTCGTTCCACTCTTGGGACGTGATTTCCGAGAAATCCTTGAGAAGGGTGTAGTTCATAGCGGTGAGATTTTACCAGTATAATGAAGCGCGAAGATTTTGAATGACAGCACCTTACTCGGATAGATGATCAAGCGATAATCTTACATGCCACTCGATATTCATCTCACCCCTCTTTATCGCATCAATGGACGGGACGATTGGGCAATGCCCGGCGTGCTGGGATTGACGCCGCCAAAAAACGCGGCGCGCGGACGCGAACAAGACCGTCTGGTCGTGTATTCCGTGCTGGCTGGAAATTCCACGTTTACCACAAGTGAATATATGCAGGTTGCTGAAAGTGCGGGGCGTGTTTTTTATGAAACGCCGCGCGCGCTCACCAGCGCCTTGCGTGCCGCCACCGACCATGTCAACAAGACCCTGCTCGAGCGCAATATGTCCACGAGCAGTCAGGGCAAATACGTGCTGGGTTGGTTGCTGCTTGCCGCCTTCCGCGAAGGGCAATGCACCTTTTCCCTCAGCGGACCGATGCACGCTTATTGGTTCGGCGCGCGCGAGTCGCGTCACTTTTTCGAACCCGCCATTTCGGGCAAGGGCTTGGGGTCGAGCCAGAGCATCCACATCCATTATGCGCAGACCAGCATCGAGGCGGGCGACCTGCTTCTTTTTTGCGGACGCGTGCCAACCGCCTGGGTTGCGCCGCTCGATGATGCCAAACCATCCTCCCTCGAAGTAATGCGCCGCCGTCTCGCCGCGTTGACCAGCGAAGACTTGAACGCGGTGTTGATGCAGGCAACCAACGGGACGGGCTTGATCCATTTTGTGACAGGACCTTCGTCCGCGCCGCCGAGGGAGGAGGAGAAGGAGGAAGTCCCGCCTCCGGACTTAAGCCCAAGCCTGCCAGCCGCTAAAGAAGCGGAATCCGCGCCCGGGCATGTTCTGCAACCTTCCGCATACGCCATTCCGCCCGAACAAAAAGAAGCGCCGCCTCAATCGCAGACTCTCGATCCGCTGGCGAATCTGCCGCACCAATCCACGCCGCGCGAATTTCCAGCTTCCATTCCGAGGGCGAAGCCAAAGCCTGTGGAGGAGGAACCGCCGCAGGAGTTAGAGCCTGAAGAAGAAATAGATGATATTGCAGAAAGCATGGCGGAGCAGGTCGAGGCGCAGGAACCGGAACCCGTTCAGGAAGAAGTTCCCCAAACGCCGCGCGAACCATCCATGCAGGCGAGACAGGCGGCAAAAGCGGCAGTGACGGGGATGCAGTCCATCCGCCGCTGGAGCGAAACGCTGGGTGAACGGCTGCGGAATTTCCTTCCGCGCCTGTTGCCCAATCCGGAAGTGACAGCGGAGACGACCGTCCCCTCCACAAATTTAATGGCGGTCATGGCGATCCTCATTCCGTTGATCGTGGTGACGCTTGCCAGCGTGATGTACCTGCGCTTTGGTCGCAGTGAGCAATACGATGCGTATTTGCGTCAGGCTCAGCAGATCCGTCAACAGGCGGCGGCGTTGAGCGATCCGGTCGAGCAGAAAAAGGCTTGGGAGAATGTGTTATTGAACGTGGCGCGGGCGGAGGAACACCGTCAGACCACCGATACAGCCGCCCTTAAGAATGAAGCGGAGCGTAATCTTGATGTGCTGCTCGGTATCACGCGCATGCAGTTCAATCCCGCATTCAGCAATCGGTTGAACATCGACATCAGCCGTATCGTGGCAAGCGAGCGGGATATTTATATGCTCAATGCCGAAAACGGCGAGGTGCTGCGCGCAGTTCCAGCCGCTGGGGGGCGCGGGTTCCAACGGGATGATACCTTTATCTGTAAGCAGGGCGTTTACGGTAATACCACTGTCGGTGCGCTGGTGGATATTCTTGCTTTGCCTTCGGTCAATGTGATCAATGCCACGCTGCTCGGCATCGATGCGAACGGCACCCTGCTGTATTGCGCGCCGGGACAGACGGCACAAGCCATGCGTCTGCCTCCACCGGATACGAATTGGGGGCGCGTGACCGGTTTTGCGATGGACGGTGGAACCCTGTATGTGCTGGACGCACAGAAGCGCGCGGCGTGGGTCTATAACGGCAGGGATGGAACATATACGGAAAGTCCGTACTTCTTTTTCGGTCAGCAGACGCCGACGCAGGATGTGATCGACTTTATCATCTCCGGCGATGAAATGTATATGCTTCATGCGGATGGGCGTCTCTCCAGTTGTTCCTACAGCCGCATCACCGCCAGTTCGTCGAACTGTCAGGACCCGCTGCAGATGGAGAATCCATTCCAAGCGTATCAAGATACTGACCTGTTCGGCGCCGCCAACTTCACCCAGATCCTGTTCGCTGCGCCTCCAGATCCGTCCATCCTGCTGCTGGATGCGACGGGGCAGAGCGTGATGAGATTCTCTCCGCGTTTGCTCGAATTGCAGACCCAGTTCCGCCCAACGACCGGGGAGAATAATCCAATTCCTGCCGGGGCAATCGGCGCAGTGGCGGTCAGCCCGGACCATGTACTGTATCTTGCCGTGAACGGGCAGGTCTATTTTGCGGTCAACATGCCTTAGAGTGAGGAGACGATATGGCCGGCATTTTTGATTTTTTTCTGAAACTTTTCCGCCCTGCGCGCTACCCCGCCGATAGCATTGTCGAACCGGCTTCGATCACCCGCAGCAGAGTGCTGGTCATTGTATACGACCCCGTCATGGACAAATCCACGGGCATCACACTCTCACAGAAGATGAAGTGGTACAACCCGTCCGATCTGATGACCGGCTTCATGGCGGACTTGCTCGAGATCAGCAAAGGGCTTGCGCGTTATGAGATCGTCCAGCGCATCAATGTGGATGAGTTCCCAGCCAAGACGGATGGGTTTCAGTACACGCCGCAGGCTTATCTCGATGTCCTGAATCGCGTCACCCCGCCGTATATGCCGCAGGGAGTGGATTATTACGCCATCCTGAAAAAATTCGATATTCTTCAGCGTGTGGCGCGGAACGAGATCGACGAAGTGTGGACCTTCGGTTTTCCACATGCCGGATTTTATGAATCCATCATGGGCGGACCGGGAGCCTTCTGGTGCAATGCGCCTCCGCTGGCGGATACTTCTGCGAGCAAGCGCCGCTTTGTGATCATGGGATTTTCCTATGAACGCCATATCGGCGAGATGTTCGAGTCGTATGGTCACCGCGCGGAATCGATCATGGAGCGGACGTTCATGAAATTGACCGGCGACGCGAACCTGTGGCGGCGTTTCATCCGCTATGATAAGGTTGCGCCGGGCAAAGCCGCCTGCGGCAACATCCATTTTGCCCCGAACAGTCAGGCGGATTACGACTGGAACAATCCCACTCCGGTTCCGAGCGAATGTTATGACTGGCTGTTGAACTTTCCGGACTTCAAAGGCGATGTCCGTATTGTGAATTCGTCCGAATGGGGGAATGGGGATATCCGCGCGCACCATAAATGGTGGTTCAACCATTTCCCGCGGGTTGCCGGGCGGCGGAACGGAATCCACAACAATTGGTGGCAGTATGTCGTCTCTCCGCAGCAGGTGATCGTATGATCCCTGTTTGCGGTGGGTGTTTTTGCATAACCCGTCAAATTTGCAAACCATCCCTGCACATGATAAATCTGTAATGTGCAGGGCTTTTGATCGGTAATAAAATGGGAGTAA
>CAYPHR010000011.1:0-24585 GCA_964410375.1 uncultured Anaerolinea sp.
TCGGTTTTCCCATGGAGCAGGCGGAGGGGATCAAAACGAAATGGCAGAGAAGTATCCTGCTTGTGCTGGCGATCACATTGCACAATATCCCCGAAGGATTGGCGGTCGGGGTGGCGTTCGGCGCGTTATATGACGGACATTCGTCCGCGACGCTGGCGGGAGCGATTGCACTGGCGATCGGTATCGGTTTGCAAAACTTCCCTGAAGGGACGTCGGTCGCTGCACCGCTACACCGTGCAGGGATGAGCCGTCTGAAAAGCTTCTGGTATGGGCAACTCTCTGGAATTGTCGAACCCATTGCAGGCGTGGTGGGAGCCGCCGCTGTCATCTTTATCAAGCCATTGTTGCCATATGCGCTCGCCTTCGCGGCGGGAGCAATGATCTACGTCGTCATCGAGGAGTTGATCCCCGAATCACAACTGGAGAAGGATATTCATATCGCCACGGGCGGTGCGATGCTTGGTTTTGTGATCATGATGATCTTGGATGTGGCGCTGGGGTGAAGAGACTATGGACGACGGACGATAGACCGTAATACCCCAATCTAATGTAGAATTCACGCCATGCCATTGATTTGGATCTCCCTGTCGTTCCTTGCGGGAATTGTTTTGGCGCGCGGCGTTTTTCTATCAACCTGGGCGTGGCTCCTGCTTGCTGCTCTCGCTCTATTTCTTTCTCTTCTTCTCCGCCGTCTGCTCTCGCCCGAATTACGGATTGCGAATTACACGCTTCGACTTTCCACTTTTCACTTTCTACTTCCCGCTTTTCTCCTCCTTGGCTCTGCTTACTGCCAATTTCGCCAGCCGAATATCGATGCCTTCCACATCGCCTTTTACAACGACCGCGAATACGACTTGCTCATCACCGGTACACTGACGGAACCACCCGATTACCGCGATAGATACACCAACCTCCGCATCGAAGTCGAAGAGGTGGATACGGGGAACGGCGACATGCCCACCTCCGGCTTGCTGCTCGTGCGAGTACAGCCGCATCAGACGTATGAATACGGCGAACGCATCCGTCTGCGCGGACAGTTGAAGACTCCGCCCGAAGACGAAGAATTTTCCTACCGTGATTATCTCGCGCGCTTCGGTATCCACTCGTACATGACCCAAGCCGAAGTGACGCGCCTGCCGGGCACGGGCGGGAATCCCATTTTTGCCCAGACCTATAAATTCAAAACAAGATTACTCGAAAACACCTATCGCCTCTTCCCCGATCCCGAAGCGTCGCTGCTGGCTGGCATCCTGCTTGGCGAGCAGGCGGGGCTTTCGGAAAAACTCCAACAGGCATTCAAAGATACCGGCACGGCGCACATCATCGCCATTTCGGGTTTCAACATTGCCATCATCGCGGCGATGTTCTTTTCCATTTTCAAGAATCTCTTTGGCGAACGTATTGGTGCAGTCCTTGCCGTGGTTGGAATTTTCTTCTATGCCTTCCTCGTCGGCGGTGACGCAGCGGTGATGCGTGCGGCGTTCATGGGAAGCGTCTCGTTATTCGCGCGGCAGGTCGGCAGGCGCAACGATGGCATGAACGCGCTCATGGCAGTCGCTTTGCTGATGGCGCTCATCAATCCGCTGGTGTTGTGGGATGTCAGTTTTCAACTCTCGTTCTTCGCCACACTCGGTCTTATCCTGTATTCCGAACCGTTCTCGAACTTCACCAACCGCATCATCGAACGCATCATCAAGGAAGATACAAGTACAATTGCGCGTATCATCAACGAGAACGTCACGCTCACCTTCGCCGCGCAATTGACCACCATCCCGATCATGGCATATCACTTCAAACGCATCTCGCTCATTTCGTTCATCGCCAATCCGTTCATCCTGCCGGTCCAGCCGCCGGTGATGATCGTCAGCGGGCTGGCATTGCTCGTCAGCGTCGTGTTCTATCCGCTCGGTCAACTCATCGCGTGGATCGCCTGGCCCTTCTCCGCCTACTCCATCCGCGTGGTGGAATTATTCGACAAAGTGCCGCATGGCGTGATTGTGCTGGGGAATTCATCGATCTGGTTCGTGATCTTGTTTTTTGCCCCGCTTCTTGCTGTAACGTTTGGCTGGTCAAACATCCAAGCCTGGTTCCAGCGGACGGCGGGTGCGCTCCGCGCCATCGCATTGACCCTTGCATTCACATTCGCTTTCATCTGCATGATCGTATTCTGGCGTGCTTCTGCCACGGCAGGCGACGGGCAATTCCACATCACCTTTCTCGAAGTCGGTTCGGCGGATGCAGTGCTGATCCAAACCCCCGAAGGACGCAACATCCTCATCAACGGCGGCGCGAGCGTGACCGAACTCTCGGACGAACTTGGCAGGCGGCTGCCTTTCTTCTCGCGCAAACTGGATTGGCTCATTATCGCGTCCACGCAGGAGAGTCAACTGGCGGCATTGCCGCGCGTGGTGGAGATCTATCCGCCTGATAATGTGCTGTGGAGTGGTAATGTGCAGGCTTCCTTCCCTGCGCAGACCTTGGACGAATATTTTGCGCGTGAAGGCATTCCCGTTACTCGCGCGGAAGTTGGACAAAGGCTCGAGTTGGGAGAAAATTCCTTTATCGAGATTCAGGCGGCAGGTCCAAGAGGAAGCGTGGTTCTCATCCAGTATGAGAGTTTCCGTGCGCTGCTTCCCATCGGTCTGAGCGAGGGGATGCTTGAATCACTCGAGTTTGGCAACGTCGTTGGCGATGTGGATTTGCTGTTGTTGTCCGAATCGGGTTATGCGCCGACAAATCCCCCTGATCTGTTTCAGAATATGACACCGCAGCTTGTGGTGTTAAGCGTGGCGGCGGGCGACCCGAACGGTTTGCCGTCGCAGGATGTGTTGGAATGGCTGGATGGATTCTCCCTGTTGCGGACCGACCGCAACGGCTGGATCAATATCAGCACGGATGGAACCCGGATGCACGTGAGCGTGGAGCGTGGTGAATAGCGGGTAGTTTTCTTGATGTATAATGCGACATTATTCTCAATGGGCTGTTTTGGACGGAGGTGTGCGAATGACGGAAATGCTCAAGATCACAAAGACCGGTGGACCCGTACCTGTTTTGCACTTTGCGGGTGCGATCGATTCACAAACTGAAAAGTTTGCCATAGAAAGCGCACAGTCTGTAAAGGATGCCGGTGCGCGTTCTTTGTTAATTGACCTGAGCGGCGTGGAGATGGTGACAAGTGCAGGTTTACGCGCTTTGCATGTCATCTATAAGATGTTCACGCCCGATGACGAAGTGCAGGCATGGAATGTCGATCACGCGGATGAGACGTATAAATCGCCGTATCTCAAGCTGGCGCAGCCATCGCCGCAGGTCCATTACGTATTGAGTATTGCAGGTTTTTTGCAAAATATCCAGATTTACCCGACCGTGCAGGAAGCTCTTGGCTCGTTTTCGTAGGTGACAAACCCATTTGTCAGAACGGAGGAGATATGGATACCGCATTAAGGATCGACAAAGAACAGGTGCAGGGAAATGTGCCCGTCACTGTGTTCCATTTGCACGGCTGGCTGGATGCGCAGGGCGAATCGGCGTTGCTTGCTTCGGCGCGTGATGCATATGACGAAGGTGTGCGGTTCCTGCTCCTTGACCTTGCCGGAGTGGATACGCTGACCAGCGCGGGTATGCGCGCGATGCAGAAGGTGTACAAGATATTCAACCCCGAAGGCAGTGATGCAAATTCGGTGCGTGTCAAGTTGTGCAATGCGCCGCCGCAGGTCTATCATGTATTGGGGATCACAGGCTTTTTGCAGACGATTCCGAATTATGAGACCCGGGAAGCCGCGATAAGTTCGTTCAAGGAATAGAGCGTCTTCTCATGATAGGAAATGCTCCCCGATGATGGGGAGCGTTTCCTATTAATCCTGCCCAGTGATTTCCTAAGCCGCTTATCATCTTTTCATAAGGAAGTTTCCTTAGAATTGGAGCGTCTTTGTCCTAAAGATGTGTTCAGGAGAGACCTATGAGCAACCCACTAAAATCCGTCCCCGTTCGTTCCTACGAGATCACGCCAAAGGATGTCTATCTCTCGCGGCGGGACTTTATCAAAGCCGCCGGTGTGATCGCCGGGAGCGCGGTGCTTGCCGCCTGCGCTCCATCCGCTGTGGATGTGGCTGGCGTGCCCGATCTTCCCGCGGTTCCGGTCAAGACCGATGAATTCGGCGATCCCGCCAACGCCTTCAAAGATATTACCAACTACAACAATTATTACGAATTCAGCACCAACAAGGAAGCGGTGGCGCCTCTTTCCAAGGATTTCACCACATCCCCGTGGACGGTGGAAGTATATGGACTGGTCAACAAGCCGAAGACCTTCGGGATCGAAGACCTGTTGAGCATGTTCCCGCAGGAGGAACGCATCTATCGTCTGCGCTGTGTGGAAGCGTGGAGCATGATCATCCCGTGGAACGGCTTCCCGCTTGCCAGCCTGCTCAAGCTGGTCGAACCGACCTCCGACGCAAAATACGTGCGTTTTGAAACAGTGTACCGCCCCGAAGAGATGAAGGGACAGGGCAGCCCGTTCTACCCCTGGCCCTATCAGGAAGGCTTGCGCCTCGATGAAGCCATGAACGACCTGACCATCCTGTCCACCGGCATCTACGGCGAGACCATCCTCCCGCAGAACGGAGCGCCGATCCGCCTCGTCGTCCCATGGAAGTACGGATTCAAATCCATCAAGTCCATCGTCAAGATCGAACTGACAACGGAACGTCCCGCCACACTCTGGTCAACCGTCACGCCGCGCGAGTACGGTTTTTACGCCAACGTCAATCCCGAAGTGGATCACCCGCGCTGGTCGCAGGCTTCCGAACGCCGCATCGGCGAACTCAGCCGCCGTCCAACCCTGATGTTCAATGGATATGGAGAACAGGTCGCCAGCCTTTATAAGGACATGGATCTGAGGCTGTACTTCTAGGTATGAAATTTTTCACACGCTATACCCCGCTTCAGATCGCCATTCATATATACGCCTGGTCGGCATTGGTGTGGATCATCATCCAAATGCTGACCGGTACATTCTCCATCAACCCGATCCAGGAACTCGAACAGCGCACCGGGCGTCACGCCATCACCCTGCTCATGCTCTCCCTGCTTTGCACGCCGGTCAACACCATCTTCAAATGGACTGAACCGCTCAAACGCCGCCGCACACTTGGCTTATACTCTTTTCTCTACGCAACCATTCATGTCATCATCTTCGTAGACCTCGACTACGGTCTTGCGTGGAGTCAGA
This sequence comes from uncultured Anaerolinea sp., assembly GCA_964410375.1. GTDB lineage: Bacteria > Chloroflexota > Anaerolineae > Anaerolineales > Villigracilaceae > Villigracilis. The sequence continues at coordinate 5,231 of CAYPHR010000011.1, forward strand.
TCGCCCAGACCGTTTTACAGAAGCCGTACATTCTTGTTGGCGTCATCGTCTTCCTCATGCTTATGCCGCTGGCATTCACATCCTTCGACATCTGGAAGGTCCGCCTCGGCAAAAACTGGAAACGCCTGCATCGCATCGTCTACCTGATCGCCCCGCTTGCCGTCCTGCATTATGCCTGGAGCAAAAAAGGCGATCTCTTTTCACTGTCAGGCGACATCATCCGTCCATTGATCTATGGACTCATCCTCGCCATTTTTCTCATCCTTCGGATTCCCGCGGTGAGAAGAGCCATCGCTTCCCTCCCGACCCGCAGCCTGCTTCCACCCTCTAAAAAGGAAGCCCAGCCCAAAGCGGATGCCCCTTAAATGGAAAATGCGGCGTTTCCATACACTAACGCCGCATTCTTGTGATGGATGCCGAATCCGCTAAAATATTCCGCGCAGCAACAGCAACAGCCCGATGATCGCCAGCGGAACGCCGATGATCGCCCCGATGATCGTCAGGCTGACAAGCACACCGGCAAGGATCAGCAGAATGCCCAGCACCATTGCCACGAAACGCCCCGTCATCTCCACGATGACCGCCAGCAGTTTCCAGATCGCGGCGAAGGGCCACAGATACCAGGGAATTCGACCAGTTGATTGATTTGTCATAGCGACCTCCATGTTTTTTATACGCAGTTTTCATCGAATCGTTGCATTTTTCGATCTTAAGTATTCCTGCATAAATCCCATAGAAAGGCTATAATTCCACCCACTATGCCTACAAGAACCAAAAAGACAACAGCTACTGAACCAAAACTTCGTAAATCCGCCGATATTGAGCCCGTTTTTGTCGAAGACGAGGTGAACGACACGCCGGATGCGGAAGAGTTCATCACGTTCAAGCGCACCCACTTTTACTCGGCGCTTGTTGTGCTTGCCTTCGGCGTCGGACTTTTGCTCGGTTACGTCCTGTGGGGGCGCGGGGGGACGACCACCGCCGCAGCGCCGAACCAGCCCTCCGGTCCGGTGGTGGAAGCGCCTGTGGACGAACAGCCGCAATACATCCGCTACGATATCCCGACCGAAGGTTTCCCCAGCCGCGGACCGGATGACGCGCCCATTACGATCGTCGAATTCAGCGATTTCGAATGTCCGTTCTGTCGCCGCTTTTTTGAACAGACGTATGGACCTTTGCTGGAAGCCTACCCCGGGCAGATCCGCTTCGTATACCGTAATCTGCCGCTGACGTCCATCCACCCAAATGCCATGTCTGCCGCGGCGGCTTCGTTGTGTGCCCACGACCAGGATGCGTATTGGGATTATCACGATAAGTTGTTCGGCAGCGAGGTGCTGGGGCAGGATGTGTACATCCAGTATGCGACCGACCTGGGTTTGGATGTGGAGGAATTCACCGCCTGTTTGGAAAGCGGCAAGCATGAGGAGTTCATTCAGCAGGATATGGAGTTTGCCTTCAATCTTGGGATACAGTCTACGCCAACCTTTTTCATCAATGGGCTGGCGATTGTCGGCGCCCAGCCTCTTGTCAACTTCCAGCAATTGATCGACTTGGAATTAGCCGGGGAAATCCCCTAATTACGGTGCACCAACGGGCGGATGAGAATCCGCCCGTTTTTTTCTTAAAACTCCGCGCGTTTTTCCGTCCGGGTGGTATGATGGTAAAAAACTCCGAGGGTAGATCATGAAAAAATTCATCGCCATTGCAGGCAATATCGGTGTCGGGAAGTCCACGCTTGTAAAAAAACTATGCGACCAACTGGACTGGGATCCGTTCTACGAGCCGGTAACCGAAAATCCCTATCTTGCGGATTTTTACCAGAATATGACCGCCTGGGCATTCCATTCCCAGGTCTTCTTTTTGACACACCGCCTGCGCTCGCACTTCAACCTGGCGCAGCATCCCAATTCCGTGGTGCAGGACCGCAGCGTGTATGAGGATGCGGAGATCTTTGCCCACAATCTGTACCGTCAGGGGAATATGACGGACCGCGATTACCAGACCTATCGTGAACTGTATGAGACGTCGGTGCAATTTCTGCCTCCGCCCGATCTTGTCATTTACCTGCGCGCTTCCGTGGATACGCTGATGAACCGCATCAACCTGCGCGGACGCGACTATGAACGCCAGATCACGCCGGACTACCTGCAAAATTTGAATGATCTATACGAATCCTGGATCGAGAATTTCACGCTTTGCCCCGTGCTCGCCGTCCCTGCCGATGATCTGGATTATGTCGCGCACAACGGTCATTTACGGCTGATCGTTTCCAAAATTGACGATAAGCTGACAGGCAAGGAAGAAGTTGTTTTTGAACCTGAAGAAATGGCGAGGGCGGCGGAGGATTAGACTGATCGGTTGTGAGAAATAAGGAACGGGTTGCGAGAAAATTCCGCAACCCGTTCCTTTTATGTCTGACTTGGCACTTGCTTATGCCTTTCCCAACACCATCGCCAGTAACGCCATTCTAACGTACAGACCATACTCCATCTGTCTGAAATATGCCGCGCGGGGATCGTCGTCGAAATCCATGCTGATCTCGGTGACGCGCGGAAGCGGGTGCATGACAATCATTTCCTGTTTTGCGGCTTTCATGATTTCGGGGTCGATCACGTACGCGCTCTTGACCTTTTCATAATCGGCAGGGTCTTCGAAGCGTTCTTTTTGCACACGGGTCACATAGAGCACATCGGTTTCGGGCAGCACGTCAGCGAGCGTGCTGAACTCCGCCTGCGGAATACCTTTCGAGCCAACTTCGTTCATCACTTCCTTGGGCATCTTCAAAATATCAGGCGAGACGTAATTCAACTTCACATTGAACAACGAAAGCAGGCGCGCCAGCGAATGGACGGTACGTCCGTATTTCAGGTCACCAAGCATGGTCACGGTCATGCCATCCACGCTCCCGGCGCTGAGTTCCTCGAAGATCGTGAACGTATCGAGCAATGCCTGTGTCGGATGTTCGCCCGTGCCGTCGCCCGCGTTGATGACGGGTTTGCGCGCCGCCTTCGCTGCGATCGCCGCCGACCCCGTTTCGGGGTGACGCAGCACGATCACATCGGCATAACATTCGAGCGTGCGTATCGTGTCGGAAAGGCTCTCGCCCTTCGTCACCGACGAATACTTCACCTCATTGATCGGGATGACGCTCCCGCCCAGCCGTTCCATCGCGGCGGTGAACGACGACGATGTGCGCGTGGACGGTTCATAAAACAGGTTCGCCAGAATTTTCCCTTTCAACAGATCGAACGTCCCGACGCGCTCGACCATGCCGCGCATCTCGTGCGCCACGCCGAACACGTACTCCAGGTCGGCACGGCTGAACTGCTTGACGGATATGATGTCCTTGCCATACCACGCGGCGTTCTTGTTCTCACCAAACGGCAGGTAAGGGGATTGGGGTTCTGTGGGCATTTGTTTTACTCCTTTAGTTGGTCTTCTGTCATTGCGAGCCCAAGCGTAGCGAGTGGCGAAGCAATCTCCTCGCAATGACATTGATTACATAAAAAGATGATTCGCCAGCGGAATGACATTGATCAGCGGCTCTTCGTAGGGATGCACGCGCTTTATCGCTTCAATCGCATCCTTCACCAATTCGCGCTTGCAATTGACTTCGAGCTTGTACTCCGTGGTCACTTTGATCTCACCAACCTTGCCATCGAACGGCTTGGCTCCCTCCAACGGACGGAAATAACCTGTCACCTGCGAGATGGCAACACAATGGTCATAATTTCCGATCACGCCTACACCGATCTTTGCCAGTTCGTCACGGATGGTCAGGGCATATTCCTGCGGGGTGAATATTTCCAGTTTTACGTCAGTAAAGTTGTTCATGAGTTCTCTCCAACGGTTCTGGTAAGGCGGGTTTGTAACCCGCCGCGTCGCATGATTTTTGGAAATGCGTCAGGTAATATTAAGAAAAAGCCTGACAATTACTGTCAGGCTTTTTGAGAACGAAAATTGAAAAGAAAAGTATGTCCACATGGGACTTGTAGAGCAGGCGGAGCAGGGGATTTCCTCGGAACATCGGCGCTGATTATACCCGCATTTACAAACCTGCCAATGGTTCTTCGTTAAGTCCATTGGCGGCTGCGATCTCCTCCAGTATGATCTCGACCTCGTCAATGAAATGGTCGAGCGCCTCCACGTGTTCGGAGAAACCATCTCCCAGCAGACCCAGGTCTGTGCAGGCATTCTGCCAGAATTTCAGGTGGTCGCCCGTCAACACAGCGGCGGACAAGGTCCAGGTATGCAGGACAAGCCAGAGCGCGGAAAGAGGCGTTTCTCCATCCAGCAGGGCTTTGGCGGCTTTTTCGTAATAGTTCAGGCGGTTCTTGTCGATGCGCGGATCCACGAGCGGATTGCCGCAGGCGGTGGTGAACGCGGCTTTCCAGTCCGACAGCCAGCTTTTGACCTTGTCTGCATCGACATTGTTCGCGCCGATCAACCCGTATACTGTTGCGACCATGCCGGGCTTTTGCGCCGCCTCGGCGCGGGCAGGGAACTCAAGCAGAAGCCTGCGCTCCCAAATGGGCGGACCGCTCAACTCGGCGACGGCGTTGACGATGTGGAAGACCGACCTCATGTACTTGCGGATCTCTTTCGCGCCCGCTTCGCCCTCGAACTCGGAAAGGTCCATCCAGATCTGGCGGCTGTGGGTGAGCAGGCTGCGGCAGCGCTGGAGCATGAGCGGCGGCTGTTCGAATTCGAAGCCTGCCCGCAGGCTGGCTTGCACGAAATCGAAGAATTTTTCGCGTTCGTAAAGCAGGATGGGGTCGTACATTTCGTAGCCGAGCCACGGATCGCCGCGCAGATCGCGCGGCGATTTGAAGTCTTCCCTTGGGCGGCGGGTGATGTCGAGGTGAAAATCAGGGGTAAGTTTGACGAACTCGCGGGATTTTTCGGGCAGTTCCTTGACAACGAAGACCAGGTCGATGTCGGCTGTGCCGCCGAGCATGGGATCGACGTTGAGCAGGGAACCTGTCAGGTAGGCGGCGATGATGTTGGGGTCGTTATACGCCCGTTCCTGGACGGTCTCTTTGGCAATTCGCAGAAGGGAGTCTCGTGTGACGCGCATGGTTCCTGCCTATTCGAGGGGCAAACTGGCTTGAAACGGAGTCAGGTTCAAGGTCTGGCGGATGCGGTTTTCGATCAACTGGAGATGCTTTGTGTTCTGGATGATGTTCAGGTCGTTGGTGTCGATCTTCAATACGGGCGTATGGTCGAATGGCTTGGAGAAAAATTCTTCATACGCCATGTTCAATTCATGGATGTAACTGCGCTCCATTTGCCGTTCGTAGGGTCTGTCGCGGAAGGCGATGCGGTTCATGAGCGTGTCGGTGCTGGCTTGCAAATAGACGAGCAAGTCGGGTTTGGGGATCTTCTCGCCCAGCGCCTCATGTACCTTGTGATACATGTCCAGTTCGTCGCCTTTCAGGTTGATGCCTGCAAACAGTGCATCCTTTGCAAAAGTATAATCCGAGATCAGGCTTTTTCCTTCTGCCAGAATACTTGGCACATTGTTGTTCTGTTGGCGGTAACGGCTGAGCAAAAAGAAGATCTGCGTCTGAAAGGCGTAGCGCGCGCGGTCTGCGTAAAAATCGGAGAGGAACGGATTTTCCTCGAACACTTCCAGCAATACTTCCGCTTCAAACGCGGATTGTAAAAGACGGGCAAGCGTGGTTTTACCGACACCGATCACGCCTTCGATGGCTATGTACATGAACGAATGCTCCCTGAATGGTATTGACCAAAGGATACCATAAAACAGGTTTGATATTCTTTTGAAGAGGACGGGATGACCGGGGAGTCTCCATGCACGGATGCCATCGTTTGACGATCGGATAAGTTGATTGAATCCCACTTACGGTGACTTGACATGCGGAATACGCTTTGATATATTTAGATAGAATTTTTTTCTAAATAATTAATTATGACACCTCGAAAATACACCAAGACTAAACGTGAAGCCGCTTCCGAAGCCATCCGCCAGCGGATCCTCCGATCCACGCTGGCGCTTCACAGCCGGAAGGGAATCTTCGGCACTTCCTGGAAGGACATTGCCCAACATGCGGATGTCTCACTGGCGACGGTTTATAACTACTTCCCTTCCCTCGATGAACTGGTACCCGCCTGCGGTGAGTTGATGTATGCGATTGTCCAGCCGCCCTCATTGGATAATGCGGATGCCATCTTTGCCAACGCCACAACGGTTGAGGAACGAATCGCAAGTTTGGTGAAAACACTCTTCGACTTTTACGAGCGCGGCGAGCCATACCTTGAGATAGATCATCAAGAACGTACACTGCAATCGGTTCAGGAGTGGGAAGCACATCTTAAATCCCTGATCGAAGGACTGGCGCGTATCGCGCTCAAGCCAATCAAGCCGAACAAACGTACGGTGGAAACCGTCAGCGCATTATTGGATGTGCCGGTATTCCTGTCATTTCGCAGAAAAGGCATGTCGAGATTGGAGATCGAGCGGATGATGAATGATCTGCTATTGTGCTGGGTTGTCAAGTCGTCGAGTTAGCGGCGACTTCTCTTAATGGTCAAAGGAGCGAAAATGAATACAAACCTTGCAAGCCGAATCTATGCATTGAACGTAAATGAGGGTGAAGCCCGCTGGTGGATGGGCGGACTGGCGATCATCAAAGCCACAGGCAAAGATACCGACGGGCACTTCGCGCTGGTGGAAGTAATGGATCACGAGGGCGAGGAAACACCCTTGCATGTCCATCACAACGAGGACGAAGCATTTTGGGTTCTGGAAGGCTCGCTCACCTTTGAAGTCGGCGACAAAACCATCAAGGCGGAACCCGGCTCATTCCTGTTTGGTCCCAAAGGCGTGCCGCACCGTTACCGCGTGGACAAAGGTCCATCACGCATGTTGTTCATTCTCTCGCCCTCGGGCTTTGAGAATTTCATCCTTGAAACGAGCGAACCTGCCGCATCCATCACCCTGCCGCCGCGACCCGATGCACCTCCCACTCCCGAAGATATGGAGCCGTTGATGCCGATCATTCAAAAATATGGGATGGACGTTCTGGGGTAGAGAATCCGTAGGGACGCAGCAACGCTTTGTCCCTACGATATAATCCCAGCATGACCCGAATTTGCATCACGCCGTTTGTGCAGGGGACGGGCGGCATGGCGTCCTTTCGTTTGAAATTCGAGCAGGGATTAAAGTCCCGCGGCATCGACATCACCTACGATCTGGACTCAAACTTCGAGTCCCTGCTCGTCATTGCAGGGACTCGTTTCCTTCCCCGCCTCAGCCGGGTCCGTCGACGAGGCATTCGCGTCGTCCAAAGGTTGGATGGCATCAACTGGGTGCATCGCGTGAAATGGTCGGGTGCGAGATACACCCTCCGCGCGGTGTACGGCAATTTCATGCTTTCGCTCATCCGCAACCGTTTCGCGGACAGGGTCATTTACCAAAGTCAATTCATCCGCCAATGGTGGGAGGACTGGTATGGTGTGGCGGATGCTCCTGCAAGTGTCATCATCAACGGCGTGGATTTGGATACCTACACTCCCGCAGGCGAACACGGACGCCCGACGGACAAATTCCGCATGTTACTGCTCGAAGGTAGTCTTGCGCGCGGGTTGAATTCGGGTTTGTTCCATGCCGTCAGCGTGGCGGAGAAAATGTCCGCAAAATACCCGATGGAAATTGTCGTGGCTGGCACAGTGGACGAAGCCACACAGCGAAAAATGCAAAGCAGCGTCCCTGTGAAATTTCTCGGCACCGTCCCGCGGGAGGAGATTCCCAATCTGGCGCGCTCCTCTCATCTCATGTATTGCGCGGAAGTCAACCCGCCGTGCCCGAACTCTGTCATTGAGTCACTGGCATGTGGACTGCCCATCATCGGCTTCGATACGGGTTCACTCAAGGAATTGGTCGGCGATGAGGCGGGGGTGATCGTGCCGTATGGGGCGAATCCCTGGAAATTAGAAGCGCCCAATGTAGAGGTGCTTGCGGCGTCGGCAGGGGAGGTGATCGAGAAACAGAGTCAATTCCGGGCGGCGGCGCGGAAGCGTGCGGAAGCAGAGTTCGGTCTCGATAAAATGGTCGAGTCGTATCTCAATGTTTTGTTGGAGGAATAGGCATGGATGGTGAAGTCCACGAATTTTTGTTGAAGCATTTGCAGGGCATCATGACCAATGACATCGCTTCGTATCACGAGACGACGGCGGAGGATTTGACGTTGTACGAGTGGTGGGTCACGCCGCACCGGCTGGACGGGCTGCCGTTCCATGAATTCATGATGACATCGAACGGAGAGCGCGGCGCGGTTTTCGGCGCGGAGGAGACGGGCAAGACCAGATTCGACCTCGCGAATTTACACATCCAACGCTATGGCGATACGGCGATTGCAAGTTACACCTTGCTTATCAGCACGGCACTGGCTTCAGGCGTGACGGTCGCCGCGCACAACGAAAGCCGTGTGATGGTGAAGTTGGACGGCGCGTGGAAAGTGGTGCACGTGCATAAATCGCCCGCCTACTCCGCTCCGCATGTGGGGTGAGGGGCATTGACTGCGGACGATTGATGATGGATATAGTTTACGGTCCACCGTCCACGGTCTGAAGGCACTGCATGAACTCTCGCCAACATCGCTCTTACGACCTGCTCTGGCTGAGCATTGCCCTCCTGCCGTTGATCGCGATTGCATTCCTGCTGGAGATCCAACCGCAGGATTTCTGGTGGTTGATGCGTATAGGGCGGGAGACCATTCAAAATGGTGCAGTTCCCATTATTGACACCATCAGTTGGAGCCAAGCAGGACAGCCCATCGTCTATCAACCTTGGCTGGCGGGGGTGATTCTTTATCTTGTTTATAATGCGGGCGGAATTGCGTTTGTATTTTTATTGCGCGGACTGTTGATCGCGATCACCTACGGCTTGATTTGGCAGATGTCCCGCCAGGTTTCCAACGCCCGTCTTGCGACGATTCTTATTTTTGTCCTTGGCATTGCCAGCGCGAATAACTGGTCTGTGCGCTCGCAGTTGTTTGCTTATCCGCTTTTTGTAATTTGCCTGTGGAGCCTTCTGCATTGGCAAAATGGAAAGAGAAACCATCTTTGGGTGCTGCCTGTCGCCGCCCTGCTTTGGGCAAACCTGCACGGCTCCTTCATCCTGCCATTCATGTTGGCTGGCGCGGCACTCCTGTTTGGAACGGGTGACAAGAAAACACTCGTCATTGTGTTTGGCTTGATGCTCCTTGCGACGTTTATCAATCCGCATGGGCTTGACGTGTGGAAATATATTACCTTCATGCTCAATTCGCCATCCGACCAACTCTTTGCGTTCGAATGGTCGCCGCCGCGTAACGAAGGCTGGCAGATGAATATCTTCTTCGCATGGTTGCTTGCATTTTCTCCGCTCGCTGCCTTCTCGCCGCGCAAACTGTCTGTGCTGGACTGGATTTGGCTTCTTGGTTTTGGCTGGCTCGCGCTCACGGGCTTGCGTTACGTCATCTGGTTTCAAATTCTCCTCGCCGTTTTCACCGCCGCACTCCTCGCCGAATGGACAAAACGGCTTGATCAACCCAAACAAATCTTTCCCGCGCTCAATGTCAGTTTTGGGATCTTCCTGCTTTTTATTCCCTTGATGTTCCTGACGGGGCTCCGCGAAAAATGGATGGGCAACTCTGTTCCTGTTTATGAGATGACCACCACGCCTCTCGCCGCGACGGGATGGTTGAGTGAAAACCCCCAAGCCTGTTCCAACCTTTGGGCGGACTACGCCTTTGGCGGTTATCTGTCCTTTGCCATGCCCTCCTGCAAACCGTGGATGGACAGCCGTTTCAATGCCTATCCGCCCGAACAATGGAGCGAGTATGTCCGGGTCAGCCGCGCCGAGGGCTGGCAGGCGATGTTCGACCGCGAGAAAATCAACCTGCTTTTGCTTTCACAGGCGGCACAACCGAGGCTGGTGAGTGCAGTTTCCGAATCTGAGATTTGGTGCGAAGAATACCGCGATGAGTATGCGGTCATCTTTTCACGCTGCGAGGCGAAATGAACTTCAAAGGAAGATTGGGACTGCAACAACGCGTCCTTCCGAGTTACCGCGTCCCGTTCTTTGATCTGCTGGCAGGTCACTGCGAAGGCGGGATGAGTCTGTTCGCGGGACAAGCCCGCCCCGTGGAAATGATCGCAGGTGGAACGACCCAAGTTGCCCGTCATGTCGAGGCGAAAAATATCCATTTGTTTGGCGGTTCGTTCTATCTTTGCTATCAAAAGAATCTTATCCAATGGCTCGAGGACTGGGATCCCGATGCGCTGATCGTGGAGGCAAATCCGCGTTATCTCGCCACACCCGCTGCTGTGAATTGGATGCACGCACGCGGACGAAAGGTCATCGGTTGGGGATTGGGTTCTCCAACGGCGCACGGGCTTCGAAGAAAACGAAGGGTTGCATTTGTCAATCAATTCGACGCCATGCTCTCTTACAGCCAGCGCGGCGCGGATGAATATGCCGCGCTCGGGTTCCCGCGTGAGAAGATCTTCGTAGCACACAATTCGGTTGCCTCCACGCCCGAAAAACCGGACGATAGACCACTGACTGTGGAGCGTGCGACGATCTTGTTCGTGGGAAGGTTGCAGGCTCGTAAACGAATTGATTCGTTATTACGCGCCTGTGCTGAATTGGGGACAAATCCGCGTCTGCTCATCGTCGGTGATGGACCCGAACGCGCCGCGTTGGAATCGCTTGCAAAAGAGATTTATCCCTTGGCGGAATTCATCGGTGCGAAACATGGGGCGGAGATAAAGCCTTATTTTGCGGAAGCAGACCTGTTTGTCCTGCCCGGAACCGGAGGGTTGGCGGTGCAGGAGGCGATGAGTTACGGTTTGCCGGTCATTGTGGCAAAGGGGGATGGCACACAGGATGACCTTGTCCGCGAAGGGAATGGCTGGCAGATCGAGCCTGAGAATTATGATGCGTTGGTCTATGCAATGAAAAACGCGCTATCGGATATGGCGCGTTTACGAAGGATGGGATTGGAGTCGTTCCGCATTGTTTCCGAGGAGATCAATATCCAGAAAATGGCGGAAACGTTTGTGCGGGCGTTGAACGTTATAACTCGTTCATAATTTCATCTTTTTTGCGCTCATATTCCACCTGCGAGATCAGGTTTTTATCATGTAGTTCTTTTAATTCAGTCAGCCGGTCAAGCGTGGTCTTTCCGCCCGCTTTTTTGACGGCTTTCAAGTCGTTGGCAAGTTCACCGAAATTTTCAGGGTGGGTCAGGTGGCTGCGAAAACGGATAAGGATTAAAACAAAAATGACCAGCGAGACCATCAGTCCTGTCATCATGACGGATGGAAACGTAATATCCCTGCCGTCGCAATAGATATTGTGCGACCATGTCGTTTCACCGGGGCGGTAGGATGATCGGAGGGTCGTAATGTTGTATTCCCCGCCGCAAAGCAGTGGTTTTGAAATATTGTTGATGGCGGGGAAGAACGCGCCGATCACTGCTGTGAAGATGGCGATTCCCAGAAACAGACTTGCGCCGAACATGATGGCGATCATGTTCCAGTTTATTTTTTTCATGAGCTCCTCTTCTTTGCGACTTATCCGTACTTTGGTGTATCGCCAATAATTTCCCAACCGCGTTCCTGCGCGATGACCTTCAATTTCGCGTCGGGATAGACCGCCACGGGGTGATCTGCGTGTTCAAGTAGAGGGACATCGAGGATGGTATCGCCATAGGCGACATCCACTTTGTCCACGCCGAGACGGCTGAGCACTTTTTCGATCTTTTTCTCGTCTGCCACCAGTTCGCTGACCAGCCGCACACGTCCGTTCACGATCTCGATCGGCGTGCCGATGGTCTCTGCGCCGATGCGGCGCGCGAACGGTTCGATGAACGGTTCCACGACACTGCTGGCGATGTAGACCTTCGCGCCGTTTTCGCGGTGCTTGATGAGACGCGTCACGACGTCCTCGCGGCGTTTCTTCCACAGGTTGTGCTCCACCGTCCATTCGGAGGCGTGTTTAACATGTTCCGGTGTGGCGTTTTTGATATAGCCAAGGCTGTCCACCATTAACTTTTGTCCCCACGTCTGCCAGTCGATGAGTCCATTTTTTGCCAGCAGGTACGACGGCGTGATGGATGCGATATACCAGTTGGCGCGCAGTTTGCTTTGATTATGTTTCACCCAGTCCACAAGACCCAGGAACGGCGAGCCGGTGGTCAGGGTTCCCATCATATCTGAAACGACGATCATGAATTCTCCTTCAATGATTAATCCAGCAACGCCCGAAGCGCGCGGGTATTATCCGCCATTCGTTCTGCCATCAGGCGCGCGAGCCATTCATGCAGGGCGGCTGCCACGTGAGGCTCCTCGCTTTCCATCTTTTTCATGGATTCGGTCGTCAGACGGAAAAGCACGCATTTTTGCTCTGCAACCACGCTGGCAGTGCGTTCATTTTTTAGATAGATACCCACCTCGCCGACCACCGTCCCGCCGCGGACGTTTCGCAAGCGTGTCGTTCCGCCTTCCCCTTCTTCCAGGATCACGTTAAGACGCCCGGACTCGATGAAGTACATGGCTTCGGGCGGATCGCCGCGCCGCATGAGATAGGAGTTCGCGTCCAATTCCATGCGCTCTAGGTAGAGCAACAGACGGTCAATCATTTCCGGTTTTGGGAAGGTTCTCCTTAATTGGGATTTGATCCCGGTCTGGATGAATTGCGTGGATGCTTCGTGCCTTTGCAGGATCATATTCTCGCACCATTCCACGCCGTGGTCGAGCGTGGGGAAGAGCTGCACCCGCAGACCGGGCTGGAAGCCTCCCTTGATCATTTGCTGACGGATGACAGGCGTCGCCTGTGTGAGCACAAGGTGAATATCGTGCAGTTCTGCCAGTTGATACATGCGCGTGAAACTGGATACAGCCGAGGAATCCAGTCCGTGGACGCGGTGGAAATCCAGCACGATGAAATGCTCCTTGTTGGTCTTGTCCTCCAAAATTTCGCGGACGCGCGCCAGCAGCCTGTCTGATGTGCCGAAGAAGATATATCCCTGCAAACGGAAAATGTGAATGCCCATGCCGTGCGCATGAAGGATCTCGCGCTGGGCGGCGGGTCTATCCACATTGGAATGATAGATCTGCCCGTTCAACGTGTCTCGCACCGTATTGATGTTGCTATACTTGACCACGAACAGGATGGTCGCAGCGATGATGCCCACGCCCACACCTTCGAGAAATCCCCACAGGGCGATCACGATCAGGCTGATGATGACGATGAAGTAATCTGCACGCGGAAGTTTGAACCAGGCTTCATACACCCATTCGATCAACAAGGATAAGCCCAATACCAGGAGCAGACTGCTCAGAAGCGCGACAGGCAGATAACTGAAAAATCCGCCGCCGAAGAGCAACACCAGTCCGCAGATCACCGTCGCAGTGACGGTGACCACGCGGGTTTTCGCTCCCATGCGTTGACCGAGCGCCGTCGCGCCGAGATAATGATAGCCGATCGGTCCGCCGCCCAGACCGGAAACGATGTTGGCGATGCCGGTCATGCGCAGTTCACGGTTCAGGTCAATATCGCGTTTGGCGACCAACTCCAAGCCTGTGGCGTTCAGGAGAAGCGCGATCAAACTTACCAGCGGCACAGGGATCAAGAGACCGATCTGCTGTGCCAGCGCGTTCCAATCCACGAGGCTGATATCCGCAGGGGTAAATGGTTTCCAGAGCCCGCCCGCCGGGAAGGTTTCGAAAAGCAGACCCATATTGCGCGCCTGCTCAATGGATGTGCCTGTGACGAGCAATCCGGCGTAAAAGAGAAGAAGCGCGCCGAAGATAATACCGGGCCAGACCAGATGGTGATTGATCTTTCGCAGAACGACAAGGATGACAAGGGCGTAGAGAGTCCCCGGCAGCCAGAGAAAGATATTCTCAAGCTGCATCAGGTTGCGGAGAGTCTGAAGCGATAATGTCTGCCCAGCCATGACCTCGATCGCGCCGCGAGTCAACAGCCAGCCGGTCCCGGCTAAAAAACCGCCGACGACGGGGTAGGGGATGTAGCGGACGAGATTCCCCAGCCCGAACTGACCGATCATGAGCAGGATCGCCCCGGTCACGAGGGTTGAAATGATGATGCCCGCCGCCGTGGTAAAGAAAGCGACTTCCACGCCGGATGAACCAGCCAGCATGCCGGCGACGCCGCCTGCCATGACCGCCACCAGCGCAGCGGGACCATCCTGCGGACCGATCGCTGTGCCGGGCAAGGAACCGAGCAGCGATGCGAAAAGTGTTACGACGAATGCACCGAATAGGTACAATCCGACACCCCGCTGAATGTATACGCTCATTTCCCCGCTGAACACGAGCGCCGCCAGCGAAACGCTCAAGACCACCGTGATCATGCCGGTGACCAGTCCTGCTGTGATTCCCGTAACAAGTTGATGCGAATCAAAAGAAAAAGCAGGTTTGCTTTGCATGGCGCTCTCCTCTTCAATGAATTCCCGATTGTATCTGAATTTCAGTCAAATCAGGAAGTTATTGCGCCGTGTTGCCCCCATCCACCAGCAACAGATGACCCGTCACAAACGACGCCTCATCCGAAGCCAAAAACACGACCGCGTTGGCGATCTCTTCGGGTTTGCCGAACCGCCCCATCGGGATGTATGCGCTGGATTCCTTCATCGCCTCCTCGACCGTCACCGGATCGGAACCTTCGAAATAGCCCTTTTCCATCCAACGCTCCACGAACGTATCGCCGGGGCAGACGGCATTCACACGGATGCCCTCGCGCGCATAATCCAATGCCATTGCCTTCGTCATCATTCCCACCGCACCCTTGCTCATCACATACGGGAAGGCATCCGTCCCCGCCACCACAGACCAATCCGAGCCATTATTGACAATCGCGCCGCGTCCCTGCTTCTTCATGTGCGGGATGACCAGTTTGCTCATGCGCCACACCGCCGTGATGTTAATATCAATTGTAGATCGCCACGTTCCCTCGTCCGTTGTCTCCGCCGTGCCTTTGGTGACGATGCCCGCGTTGTTGAACAGGATATCGATATGACCGAATTCCTTAAGCGCGACATCCACGACTCTTTGGCAGTCTTCTTCCTTTGTGTGATCCGCCTCCACGAACACGCATCGGACTCCCCTGTTCCTGCATTCCGCTTCGACAGTTTTCCCCAAGCCGACGCGCCTGCCCGTGATGACCAGATCCGCGCCTTCTTCCGCAAAACGGATCGCCGTGGCTTGACCGATTCCCGATGTGCCGCCCGTGATGATGGCAACTTTACTTTTTAATCGCATGACTACCTCCATTCTTATTTTATCCGTATTCATCCGCGTTCATCTGTGGTTTAATTCACAGCATGGACAGCAAGACCCTCAACGTACTCGAATACCCCAAGATCCTCGAACGGCTGGCAGGCTTCTGCGACTTCTCCGCTTCGATGGCACTCGCCCGCTCGCTTGAGCCGACCGATTCCTACGACCTCGCCGTCTCCCGCATTGCAGAGACCACCGAAGCGCGGAAACTGCTCTCGATTCAGGATGTGACCATTGGCGCGGCGCACGACGTCCGCAATGCGGCGGACCTCGCCGCCCGCAACGGCGTGCTCGACCCGCACGCCCTGCTGGACATCAAGTCCACGCTGATCTCCTGCCGCGAGTTGAAGAAGACCTTCGAGAAAAAGGAAGGCGAATATCCGCGCCTGGCGCTGATCGTGGATGGATTGCCCGAAACGCACGGCATCGTGGACGCCATCACGCGCGTGCTCTCGGACCGCGGCGAAGTACTGGACTCTGCATCCGTCAAACTGGCGGATATCCGCCGCAAGTTGAAGATCGCCCACGACCGCCTGATGACGCGCCTGCAAAAATACGTCACGGACTCCAAGACCGTCTCCATGCTGCAGGATTCGATTATCACCCAGCGCGACGGGCGCTACGTCATTCCGCTGCGGGCTGAATTCAAAGGCAAGATCAAAGCCATCATCCACGACCAATCCGCCAGCGGCGCGACGTTGTTCGTCGAGCCGCTGCCCGTCGTCGAAGCCAACAACGAGATCCGCGAACTGCAACTCGCCGAACGGGACGAGGAACGCCGCATCCTTGCGGAAGTGTCGTCCATCGTCGGCGCGCATGCAGTGGAGATCAAATACGGCGTAGAGAACCTCGCCGTGCTCGATCTGGCGTTCGCAAAAGCAAAATATGCGGAGGAACTGCGGGCGAGTGAACCAGCTCTGCATGAGTTGAAAAGTTTGAAGGTTGCAGGTTCGAAAGGTACAACTCAACAACCTTCCAACGTTCAACCTGCAAACCTGAAACTCCTCCAAGCCCGCCACCCGTTGCTCGACCCTGAAACCGTCGTCCCCATCGACGTGGACCCGCGCGAAGGCACACGCGCCATCGTCATCACCGGTCCCAACACGGGCGGCAAGACCGTCTCGCTCAAAACCGTCGGTCTGCTTGTGGTGATGGCGCAAAGCGGGTTGCACATCCCTGCGCAAAGCGGCTCGGAACTGCCATTCTTCAAGTCGGTCTATGCCGACATCGGCGACGAACAATCCATCGAGCAATCGCTCAGCACGTTCAGCGGGCACATCACCAACATCATCCGCATCCTGAAAGTGATCGACCAGCGCTCGCTGGTCATCTTCGACGAACTCGGCTCCGGCACCGACCCGCAGGAAGGCGCCGCCATCGCGCGCGCGATCCTCACGCACCTGCTGGATACGGGCTGTACGACCCTCGTCGCGACGCACTACCCCGAACTGAAGACCTTCGCGCACTCGACGGAAGGGGTGGTCAACGCCTCGCTGGAATTCGACATCAAGACGCTTCGCCCGACCTTCAAGTTGACCATCGGTCTCCCGGGCAGGTCCAACGCCTTAGCCATCGCCCAAAAGCTGGGACTTCCGCAAGCGATCATTGACTCGGCAAAGGCGGAGATCAATCCGCTCGATCTGCGGGCGGATAAATTATTGGACGACATCCGCAAGGAGCGCAATCGTACCTCGCGCGAACGTGAGAAGCTGGAGAAAGCCCGCGCCAAACTCGAAACGCAGACCCGCGAACTGGAACAGCGCCTCGAAAAAATAGAAGATGAACGCCGCGACACCATTGCCAAAGCCCGCGCCGAAGGCGAGTTGGAAGTGGCGGTACTCAAACGCAACATCGATTCGTTGAAGGCTCAACTCAAGAAAGCCAGCCAGCCGTTGACCGCCATCAAAGCCATCGAAGCGAAGATGGAGCAGATGGAAGAGAAGGTGGATGCGCCTGTAGAGCGACGACGGACGGTGGACGGTGGAACGTCAACGGTCAACGGTCAGCGGTCGTTTGCGCTGGGCGAAAAGGTCACCGTCAGCACGTTGAATGCCGAGGGGGTGGTGACAGCCCTGGGTGAGTCGGATGCGGAGGTGCAGATCGGGACGATCCGCGTGCGGGCGAAGTTGTCGGATCTGGTGAGGCGCGGTGATGAGGCGCCATCGGATCCAAAGAAAGTGGAAAGTGGAAAGAAATCAACTGCATCGTCCACGGTCAGCCGCCCGGCGTCCACATCGCCCGGCATGGAAGTGGACCTGCGCGGGTTGATGTCTGAAGATGCGCTGGATAAGATGGAGCGCTATCTGGAGCAGGCGTATCTGGCGGGACTGCCGTGGGTGCGCATCATTCACGGGAAGGGGACGGGCAGACTGCGGCAGGCGGTGCGCGAGGCGCTGAAGGGTCATGCGTACGTCAAGTCGTTCGAGGAGGGCGGGGACAAGGAAGGCGGCGAAGGCGTGACGGTGGCGAAGTTGAACGCCGGATGACAGTATTGTATAATTTTAGAGTTGAGACAGGGAGCCGCTTATGACGATCAATGATGCCATCCAGAAGATGACAGAACTCATCAAAGCCGCCTGCGCCGACGCGGAGATCAAATCGGCGGTGATGTCGGATGAGGAGGCGCGGTTGTCGGTGTATGCGCCGGCGGGGGACATCCAGAAGATCAAGGATGTGACCTTCCAGCCCGCGCTCGACATGCTGAATACGGACGGGATGGATGTGCAGGTCTTCGTCTATGACAAGGATGCACCGCCGTTGAAGGGGTGAGAGAAGGTTTGAACGTTGGAAGGTTGAAAGGTTAGAAGGTTGGGACGTCCCTTGCGGGCGTCCTGTTTTTTTTACCGCGAAGCGCGCCGAGGACGCCAAGTGCTTGTTGTTGCTTCGCGGTCATGACGGGAGTTGGCGGCGGATCATTCCCCCGTTGCCATGCGCCAGACGAGGTTCAGCGCCTCGAGACCGGTGCGGCGGTGGATCTCCTGCGCCTGCTCGTTGAGGTAGATGGCGCCCTGGTATTCCCTGTTGCGCATGACGTACAAGCCGCGGTCGGGGAGGTCGTTCAGGGCGGCGTAGAAGTTCCAGAGCGGGAGGTTGAATTCGGCGGCAAGCAGTGCCACGTCGCGGTTGACGCGGTGGTCGAGTTCGCGGTTGTCGGCTTTGGTGGCGAGCAGGGGGACGACGCCTTTCTCGATCAACTGACTGATGACGCGGCGCAGGTATTCGGTGTTGCGGGACTCGTAATGGGAGCCGATCTGGATGATGACGAAGGACGGGTTGTGCAGGCGCAGTTCGCATTGGACGGGCGTCTCTGCGAAGGTACAGCCGAAGCGACCGCGATGCCATTGGGTCCAGAGCAGGGCGCCGGGGGTGGTGCCGTCCTGCGCGGTGGGACTCTCGCGGTTGAAGGAGCCGGTGAAGTTGTCCACCAGTTCGCGCAGTTCGGGGGGGAGGTCGGAGACAGCGAGCGGGTCGGTTTCGTAGATGCCGAAGAATTCTTCGGGGCGGGCTTGGCAGTCGCCGAAGAGGGAGAAGGCGTTGGGGTCGTTGCCGAGCGCCAGTCCGCGCTGGTAGATTTCGCGCAGGTTTTCGGAGGGGGAAGGCAGGACGGGCAGGCGCATCCATGAGTTGTCGGGCGTGCCGGTGATGCGGGCGGCGGCAGAGGCGGTGGCGGGGGGAAGGCTGGTGGATGCCGGATCAGCCGTCGGCGTGGTGCGAGGCGTGGACGTCAGGCGGGGGGTGGAGGTCGCTTCGGGCGTGTCTGTGGGGCTGGTCGTCGGGGGGACGTCGTAGCGCGGGGTGGGGATCTGTCTGGCGAAGGTGGCGGTCGGTTCGGGGATGGGAGTGGCAGCCGCCGGTGGGGCGCATGAAACGAGGAGCAGGCAGGTTGTTAGCAGTAATAGGGCGGTGCGCTTCATTCAGGCGATTAAACCACAGTTGAGCGGCGGGGGGCGGGGCGTTTAATGGAAGTCTTAGTATTTGGGGAGGGGGGAGTGGGAAGTGGGGAGTGGAAAGTGGGAAGTGGGAAGTGGGGAGTGGAAAGTGGG
>CAYPHR010000012.1:0-24070 GCA_964410375.1 uncultured Anaerolinea sp.
CGATGCACTGATGAGGCGGAAGATCGGGCTGAGAATGGGAGTGGTGAAGATGGTGGTTTTCATGTGACGTTAAACCCTGAAAGGCAAATTACGGCACGACAAAATCTGTGGTTAAATAACCGCATGGATTTAAAATCGTCGCTCCGTTTCACAGTGTATCACAGTGAGAAAATCCTGCAACGCCTGCGCTTCGCCTCCCAACCCGCTGACCTGCCCATCCTGCTCGGCATTTCATTTCCCAAAAGCGGCACGCACCTGCTCGATCAGATCCTGCTCGGTTTTTCGAACGTCGCGCCGTATGCCAAGCGTGTGCATTCATTCTATGCCGAATATGAAGGCGAAAGCGGCAGGAAGCGTGACCCACAACAGGCGCTCAATTGGCTCGATTCACTTCGTCCGCGTGATGTGGCTTCCGCGCATCTCTTTGCCAGACCCGAAGCCGTTGAGCGCGTGTGTGACCCGAAATTCGCGCCGTACTTTATCTTCCGCGACCCGCGCGATGTGGTTGTTTCGCACGTTTTCTACGTCACCGAAATGGAAACGCGCCACGCGCATCACGCCTATTACAGATCCCTGCCCGATTTTGATGCGCGGCTGAAGAGCAGCATTCTGGGACGACCCGATGCGGACATCGAATTCCCGAACATCGCCGAACGCTTTGCGCCCTACATGGATTGGCTGAATCACCCCGAAGTGTTGACGATCCACTTTGAAGATTTGATCCATGCCCGCGCAGAGATTTTGACCAAGATCATGGATCATTTCCTCGAACGTGTTCCGCTTCTCACTCCCCGACAGTTGATCCTTGATTCTCTCGAAGCCTCCATCAACCCGACAAAATCCCCGACCTTCCGCTCGGGGAAAACGGGCGAATGGAATAAATATTTCACCGGCGAACATAAGAAGATTTTCAAAGAAGCGGCTGGAGATTTGCTAATTAAACTAGGTTATGAAAAGGATAATAATTGGTAGAGGCGAGGTCATCTCGCCCCTACAGTGAAATATGAACTGCTCCATCGTCATCCGTGCATATAACGAAGAAAAACATATTGGGCGTTTGCTGGAGGGAATTCGCCAGCAGACCATCAAAGATGTAGAAATTATCCTCGTAGATTCAGGATCGACTGACGCAACCGTTTCCGTTGCGGAATCTTTTGGCGCGAAGATCGTCCATATCCCTTCAGCGGAGTTTACGTTTGGGCGGTCGCTCAACTTCGGGGTCCGCGAAGCAAGAAGCGAATTCATCGTCATTGTCAGCGCGCATGTCTATCCTGTCTATCCTGATTGGCTGGAGACGTTACTGCGTCCATTTCAGGATGAAAAAGTTGCTCTCACTTATGGCAAACAACGCGGATACGAAGGCTCGAAGTTTTCCGAGCATCAGATTTTCCATCAGTGGTATCCCGATGTGAGCAATTTCGATCAAGCCACCGCGTTCTGCAACAATGCCAATTCTGCCATTCGTAAAAGTTTATGGAAACAGCACGCGTATGATGAAACGCTGACGGGACTTGAAGATTTGGAATGGGGCAAGTGGGCGAAGGGACAAGGCTGCAAGATCGCCTACGCCGCCGAAGCGGAGATCATCCACATCCACAACGAGACGCCGCATGGAGTCTATAACCGCTACCGCCGCGAAGCGATGGCATTGCGGCGCATCTACCCCGAAGCGCATTTTAATTTCTACGATTTTCTCCGTTTGACATTTACGAATATTGTGAGCGATCTCTGGCATGCCGCCCGTGAAGGCGTATTTCTGAAAAGCTTTTCTTCGATCTTCTGGTTCCGCTTCATGCAGTTTCACGGAACGCGGATCGGTCACCGTGAGACGAGCCTGGTCACGCCGCAACTGCGGGAGACGTTCTATTATGCGCGGGAGCGCAAAATGAACGATAAAAGAAAAAGGGATGTAGAACCAATTAAGTACGATTGAGAGTGACGAGGAATTAAATGATAAACGCCTGCATTTTAATGCGGGCGTTTTCTTGGTGGAAGAAAAATACATCCAGAATTGATAACCTATCTGGCTAAAACCTCCGCCATGTGGACATATTCCATATTCACTTTTCGTTTGTTCGCAATCACATCCGCCAGTGGAATATATTCAATGCCTTTGCCTTTGAGACCGGTCATCACCCCGTCCTTGCCTGCGACCAGTGCCTCCACGGCTTTGACGCCCATGCGCGATGCCAGCAGACGGTCGTATGCCGTTGGCGAACCTCCGCGCTGAATGTGACCGAGGATGGTCATGCGCGTCTTGAAACCGACATCCATTCCGTCAATTTTTGCCGCCAATTCGGTCGTGCGGACCGCCGAGCCTTCCGCGTTGATGATGATCGCATGGGTCTTGCCGCGTTTGTACGCTTCCTCGATGGCTTTTGCCACCTCATCCACGGTGGCAGGCGCTTCGGGGATCAGGACGATCTCCGCGCCGCAGACGATGCCCGCCATCACGGCAAGATAGCCACTGTTGCGTCCCATCGTTTCGACTAGGAATGCGCGCTGGTGTGACGAGGCCGTGTCACGCAGTTTGTCCACCGCATCCATGATGGTATTCATTGCGGTGTCCGTGCCGATGGCGATGTTCGTGCCCCAGATATCGTTATCAATACTGCCGGGGATTCCGATTACCTTTACACCCTGCTGCTGGAGCGCATACGCGCCGTTCAGCGAACCTTCCCCGCCGATGATGATCAATGCCTCCATGCCGGCTTCGTTCATCTTGCGGATCGCCTCACGCTGACCGGACGGCTCCATAAAACGCTTGCTGCGGCTGGTCTGCAGGACGGTCCCGCCGCGCTGGAGGATGCCGCCCACATCGCGCGCGCCGAGGGGTTTGAACTCGCCGTTCACCAGTCCCTCGAACCCGTGCATCACACCGATCACGTTCATATTGTTGCCAAGCGCCGTCCGCACCACTGCGCGGATCGCCGCATTCATGCCGGGCGCATCGCCCCCGGAGGTCATAATACCAATTGTGAATTTATCTGCCATCTTAAGGTTCTCTTTTGATTTGGAATGTATCGAAATCGCGCGCGACCACCGTATTCGGAAAGACGGACTGCGCCTCGGCAAGCACGTCCTTTCCGCGGTAGCGGCGCGAAATATGAGTTAAGATCAATTTCTTCACCCCCGCCTTCACAGCCAGTTCCGCCGCCATGCGCGCGGTAAGATGCGAGAACTGTTTTGCCATTTCCTCTTCTTCATCCAGGTATGTGGATTCGATCACCACGGCGTCCGCGTCACGGCAGACCTCGATCAGGTTGTCGGTCCTTCCCGCATCCCCCACGATGACGAGTTTACTGCCCTTTTCCCAGTCACCAAGCACATCGTCAGGTGTGATGCGCTTCCCGCCGGGCAGGACGATCTCCCTGCCTTCGACCAGCTCGCGGCGTTCGGGTCCGAACGGCACGCCGAGCGCATCCGCTTTTTCAGCCAAAAACGGACGCCGCGCCTTGCCCTCGAAAACATACCCAAGACTATCCGCCCGACCATGCGAGACGTCGAACGCGGTCACAGTGAAATCCTCCGCCTCGAAGATGACCCCGGGTTTGATCTCCACCAGACGAAGGGGCATCGGCGGCTGTTTTCCGCGCAGGACGACATCATAAAGAAGCGTGCGCACACGCTCGAGCGTGCCGCGGCTGCCAAAGACCTCGAACTCTTCGATCGCCTCCCAACGCAGGAAGGTCGAAAGCAGACCGCCCAGCCCAAGGATGTGATCAAGGTGACCGTGCGTGAGCAGGGCGCGCGTCAGGCGTTTGAAGCCTTTGCCCGATTGCAGGATCTGGCGCTGTGTGCCTTCGCCGCAATCTACCAGAAAACGGTATTCGTTGTGGGAAACGATCTGACCTGAAAGCCCGCGCTGAATGGACGGCGCGGAAGCGGAGGTGCCAAGAAAAAGAATTTCGAACAAAGTTGTCGTGTCCTTACATGAATGATCGCACAGAAGGGAGGTTCTGACGAGATTTTCGATAGAAGTCCTGCAATTGTACCTTAAAGAAAACAGACCATTTGTGCTATAATCCCAAAACCGCCTTTTATCGCATCACGAATCGCGCATTTCATACAATGCCTCTTCTCAAACCATCCACCCCCCCCAAGAAAAGTAGCAAACCCGCAGGCAGGACCCTCACGCCAAAAAAGGGCGGCGCTTCGCAGGGAAAATCCGCCTCAAAACATAAGGCACCGCCGCGCCAGCAGACGTGGTGGGAAA
This sequence comes from uncultured Anaerolinea sp., assembly GCA_964410375.1. GTDB lineage: Bacteria > Chloroflexota > Anaerolineae > Anaerolineales > Villigracilaceae > Villigracilis. The sequence goes on from CAYPHR010000012.1 coordinate 4,217, forward strand.
GCCTCTCCGCCGAACGCAAACTGGACGTGGTCGGCATCGTGCTTGCATTCGTCGGCATCATCATCCTGCTTGGGCTTGTCTCCGCCAATCGTTCCGCGCTCATCGGTGGCGCGATCTTTTTCCTTTCGCAATTATTCGGCTGGGGGGTATATGTTCTGCCTCTCGGCTTGCTTGTCTTCGGTCTATGGCTGGTCTTCCGCAAGATCGAACGCATGCCTCCATTTTCTCTCGAACGAGCCGTCGGCGGCATCCTGCTTTTCGTCTGGCTGCTTGCCGTTCTGCATCCGCTTAGCGGCGCGACGCGCGAAACCGCCGATACGATTGCTATCACCGGCGCGGGCGGCGGCTACTTCGGAAGCCTGCTGCAAAGCTTTCTCTGGGGGGCGTTCGGCGCCATCGGCGCAGTCATCGCTTTGATCGCGTGGCTCATCATCGGTGTTGCCGTCATGATGGATAAATCCGTTTCCGACCTGTTCTTCTGGCTCGCGCCGTTGACGTCCAAATTGCGCGACCTGCTGAACAAACCGTTCGCGCCTCCATCCCCGCTGACATCTGATTCAGTTTCTGAAAACGGATTCACCCCGATCGATGCCTCCGCCATGCCGCATGTTGACACGGTCAATGTGCCGGTTCAACCCGTGCAAACGCGGAGCGGCGTGACCGTCATCGAGTGGAAACTGCCTGCCGTCGGCGACATCCTTGATTCGGGCAATGCGCCGACCGCCAATGAGGAGTTCGTCCAACAGCGCGCGCGTCTCATTGAAGACACGCTTGCCTCCTTTGGCGCGCCGGCGCAGGTGGTGGCGATCAGCCGCGGACCGACGATCACGCAATTTGGTGTGGAGCCGCTCTTCGTCGAGACCCGAGGCGGCGTGCGGACAAGAGTCCGCGTGAGCAAGATCGCATCCCTCTCCGATGACCTTGCGCTGGCGCTTGCCGCGCCGCGCATCCGCATTCAGGCTCCCGTTCCCGGTCATAGTTACGTCGGCATCGAGGTGCCGAACGAAGAAATGGCGATGGTGGCACTGCGCGATATTCTGGAAAGCGAAGTGTACAGGAATTATAAAAAGCCGTTGAGTTTTGGTTTGGGACGCGATGTGGCGGGTATGCCGATTGTGACCAGCATCGAGAACATGCCGCACATGCTGATCGCCGGCACGACCGGTTCGGGTAAATCGGTCTGTGTCAATTCGATCCTGACCTGTATGCTGTTGTACAACACGCCCGACGATCTGCGCCTTGTGCTGGTGGACCCCAAACGCGTGGAGTTGACCGGGTACAATGGCATCCCGCATTTGCTCGGTCCGGTTGTTGTCGAGATGGATCGGGTCATTGGCGCATTGCAGTGGATGACGCGTGAGATGGACAAGCGTTATCACATGTTTGCGCAGATGGGCTCGCGTAACATCACCGACTACAACAACAAAATGAAATTGCAGGGGGGGAAGAAATTGCCCTATTTGGTTGTTGTCATCGACGAGTTGGCAGACTTGATGATGATCGCCCCCGACGAGACCGAAAGGACCATCACGCGCCTCGCCCAACTGGCGCGCGCCACTGGCATTCACATGATCCTTGCCACCCAGCGCCCGTCCGTGGACGTGGTGACGGGGCTGATCAAAGCCAACTTCCCGGCGCGTATTGCGTTCGCGGTGGCATCCAACACCGACAGCCGCGTTATTCTCGACCAGCCCGGCGCGGAACGTCTGCTCGGGCGCGGTGACATGCTGTATCAGGCTCCCGATGCGCCTGCACCGGTCCGCTTGCAAGGCGTCTTTGTTTCGGATCATGAGATCCAAAAACTGGTGGAATACTGGCGCGATCAGGCAGGGAACGCCAGTCCGTATGCGGTGGCAGGCATGCCCGCGGATGCCGTCCCGGAGAATGTTCCGCTCAAGCAGGCTCCGCTTTGGGAAGAGGCACAAAAGGTCGAAGGGGATCCATTGTTCGAGGAGGCAGTGGCAATTGTCCGCAAGGAGGGACGCGCCTCGGTTTCCATGTTACAGCGCAGATTGCGCATCGGCTATACACGCGCATCCCGCATTGTGGACATGATGGAGGACAAGAAGATCGTCGGTCCGCCGGAGGGTGCGACGCAAATGCGCCCGGTGCTGGATTACGGTAATGTCACACCGCCGCCATCCAGCAATGAAGAAGGTTAGAAGAACAGGATTGTCATTTGGCAATCCTGTTTTATTTAACAACTTTGTTAGTGCAAAATCTTGATTGTGATACATAGTATAATCATCACGATATTTCCTTCGGAGGAAACATGACTGAAAAGAAAATTCGTGTATTGGTTGCCAAACCCGGGTTGGATGGTCACGACCGCGGCGCGAAGGTGGTGGCGCGCGCTTTGCGCGATGCCGGCATGGAAGTGATCTATACAGGCTTGCGCCAAACACCCGAAATGATCGCTGAAGCCGCGCTTCAGGAGGATGTGGATGTGGTTGGTTTGTCCATTCTCTCCGGCGCGCACATGGCGCTGACCCCGCGCATCATGGAGTTGCTGCGGGCGAACGGGCAGACTCACGTCAAGGTCTTTATCGGAGGCATCATTCCCGATGAAGATATGCAGCGCTTGAAAGAAATGGGGGTGGCTGGGGTCTTTGGTCCCGGCGCATCCACCGAAGATATCATCCGCGATGTTCGAACGGCAATGGCAGGGTAACCTGCCATCCCCACACAGAGCACAAGCTCTGTGTTTTTCTCTTAATGAATACTGATGATCTATTGGATTCGATGACCTATTCCCAGGCAATTCTTAACGGCGACCGGCTTGCCCTTGCCCGCCTGCTCACTCAGGTGGAAAATAACGCTCCCGAAGGACGTACCGCTTTAATTGAACTCTTTCCCCATACGGGTAAAGCGCATCTCATCGGTGTGACGGGTGCTCCGGGTACCGGCAAATCATCGTTGGTGAATCAACTGGCACTGTTCTATCGCAGGGTCGAAAATAAACGTGTGGCGATCGTGGCAGTTGACCCGTCCAGCCCGTTCACGGGCGGCGCGGTGCTCGGTGACCGCGTGCGCATGCGCGATCTTTCCGGCGATCCCAATGTGTTCATCCGCTCGATGGCAACGCGCGGCTCGCTGGGCGGGCTTGCCCAGTCCACGGCGAATATGGTGCAGGTGTTCGACGCCGCCGGTTTTGACATCATCATCATCGAAACGGTCGGCGCAGGGCAGAGTGAAGTGGATGTTGCCCGCCTCGCGCACACCACACTGGTGGTAGAGGCACCCGGTCTTGGCGACGATATCCAAGCCATCAAAGCCGGGATCTTGGAAATTGCCGACATTCTCGTCATCAACAAAGCCGACCGCCCCGGCGTGGAAAACACGGAGAAGGCGCTCAAATCCATGCTGGAACTGGCGCACCCGACCGAGCGCGTCTTCCGTCATCACGGCTCAACCATGCGGACAGTTGCTCCCGCACAACCTGCCTCGTCCACACCGATGTGGATTCCACCCATCCAGCGCACGGTTTCCACGGAAAGCAAAGGGATCGTGGAACTGGCGGAATCCGTTGCGCGGCATGCGGCGCACCTCCGCTCGAGCGGGGATTGGGCTATCCGTGAGCGCACCAGGCTCGAGGTCGAGTTGGAGGCGCTGATCCGCGAATCGCTGTTGAACCGCTTCCGTGAAGATGTCCCGCAAAAGAAATATGATGAGATGCTCGAAAAGGTCGTCCAAAGAAATATTTCACCATGGGAAGCGGCGAAGCTGCTGCTGAATGGGAGATTCGGATGAGCATGATCTATGGAAAACGGATACGTTTGCGTGCCGTCGAACGCGAGGATATCAAGGCGTTCCATCAATATGTGAACGACCCCGAAGTAACGCGCGGACTTTCGTTGTATGTACCGATGTCTATGGCAGACGAGGAAAGCTGGTTCAATTCGCGGCGCGACCCAAATGAAAAACCGCTTTCCATCGAAATCCGCAAGGGAAAAAGTTGGAAGTTGATCGGCAATTGCGGCATATTCGGGATCGAAATGCCAAACCACAGCGCGGAGTTGGGGATCGTGATCGGCGAAAAATCGGAATGGGATAAAGGCTACGGCGCGGAGGCAATGACCCTGTTGCTTCGCCACGGCTTCGAGACCTTGAACCTGCATCGCCTCTTTTTGCGGGTCTACGCTGACAATGTGCGCGCGGTCCGCTCGTATGAAAAGGCTGGTTTTGTATTGGAGGGGAGGCTGCGCGAAGCAGTGTATAAATTCGGAAGGTATGACGACGTCCTCATCATGAGTGTGCTGCGCTCGGAGTGGGCGGCTGGAAAGAAGGAGAAATAAAGAAGATGCATCATGTGCACCATGATCTCAAAGTGTACGGCGGGATCAAATTGTTTGCAGGCGGCGGTTCGCCCGATCTGGCGCAAAAGATCGCCAATTATCTCAACCTGCCGTTGAGCGGTGTGGACGTACTTGAGTTCCCCAACGAGAATTTGTTCGTTAAGTTGAAAGGCAGTGTGCGCGGACAGGACGTGTACGTCATCCAGACCACATCATCCCCGGTTCATCGAAACTTGATGGAACTGCTCATTATGATCCAAACCCTGCGGCTGGATTCTGCGGCGCGCATTACGGCGGTCGTGCCGTATCTGTGCTATGGGCGGTCGGATAAAAAGGATCAGCCTCGCGTGCCGATCACAGCGCGTCTCGTAGCGGATATGATCGAAGTGGCTGGCGCAGACCGCTATATGACGCTCGATCCGCATGCGGGACAGATCCAAGGTTTCTTTTCGATCCCAGGCGATGTGCTGACTTCCTCGCATCTCCTGATCGAGCATATCAACACAAATCTTCGCAAGGATATGCAGGGTCCTGTAGTCGTCTCCGTGGACCTTGGTTTCGCGAAGAAGGGGCGTAATTACGCCGCAGACATGGATATGCCGATCGCGTTCATTGAAAAGCGCAGGCTGGGCAACGAATCGAAAGCCGAAGCGTTGACCCTGATCGGCGATGTAAAGAACCGCGATGTCATCATCGTGGATGACGAGGTGGATACGGGCGGTTCCATTGCGCAGGCTGTGGATGTGGTGAAACAGCACGGCGCGCGGGATGTCTATCTGGCGTTTGTCCATGCGATTCTTTCGCGAGATGGCGCGGAACGACTTGCCTCCCTGCCGATCAAGCAGATCATCACCACGGATTCCGCGCCGATCTCTCCCGAAAAGATGAAGCATCTCGAAGGGAAGATCACCGTACTTTCGGTTGCTTCGCTGCTGGGCGAGGTGATCCGCCGCGCGCATGAAGGACGCTCGGTCGGAGAGATGTTCAACGAGTAAATAAGAGTCGGGTGTCGCCAAATACCGAATAAAATCTTCTGACACCTGATTCATTGCGCCTGATACGTTCTTATGCCCGAACTTCCTGAAGTTGAAACGATTGCGCGCGCCATCGAGCCGCACATTCTCGGCAGGATGATCACCTCCGCCGAGGTGTTCTGGGCGCGTACCCTTGCTGTTCCGTCCGTGCGGAAGTTCAAGGAACAGGTGCGGGGGCAGAAGATCACAGGTGTTTCAAGGCGGGCGAAATACCTGATCCTGCTTCTTCAAGATTACAATCTCCTTGTACATTTGCGCATGAGCGGGGATTTAATGGTAAGAAAAGGTAAAATGGAAGCGCAAAAGCATGATCGCCTCGTGCTTTCCCTGCGAGGAAAAGGCGGCGCGGAAAGTCATCTCGTGTTCAACGACACGCGCAAGTTCGGGCGTGTATGGCTTACCGACCAACCCGAAACTGTTCTCGGCAGGCTTGGTCCCGAACCGCTTGACACAGACTTTACACCGGAGTGGTTGTACGAAAACCTGCGCAGGCGCAAGCGTCAGTTGAAACCGCTGCTGCTCGACCAGACCTTCCTTGCCGGAGTCGGCAATATCTATGCGGATGAGTCCCTGCATATGGCGAAGCTTCATCCGCTCGGGTTGTCGAGTGCCGTGACGAGGAAACAGGCTGAGGCGTTGTATGAAGCGATCCGGTCCGTTTTACAGGAAGGCATCCGCCGCAACGGAGCCAGCATCGACTGGGTCTATCGCGGCGGCGAGTATCAAAATCATTTTCGCGTGTATGACCGCGAGGGCGAACCCTGCATCGTCTGCGGCGCGCGCATCCAGAAACTGAATGTAGGTCAACGAGGCACACATGTTTGCCCGAAGTGTCAAAAGTTGAGGTAGTGCATGATCGTGGATTTCACCCCCACCCCTGTGTTTTATATCATCATCGGCGCGATACTTGGCATGGTCATTGGCTGGGTCATCGGCTTCTTCGATTCCAACAAACGCACCGAAAAGAAGATCAACGAAGCTGAAGCAAGGGCGCACGCCAAGATTCTGGAAGCCGAGGAAAAATCAAAAAAAGCTGAAGCCGATATTGCGCGCGCCGAGCAGGCAGGCTCTGGCGGTGTGGTGGATACCGGTTTGCTGCGCATCCGCGCCGAGAACGGACGCACACTCGTTGAGGTGGATGGCACGCCGTTGGGTGGAACTGTTTCCGCCGATCGAAAGAAGCGTTTGATCGAAGTCATTGCGCTTCTGCGCCCCTGGCTGGAAGGCGGAGCGCCCCAACAACCTGCCGCGCCTCAACCCAAGCCCGCGCCTGCTCCGGTCCGAGAACAGGCATCCGCCCCGCTGCAGCCTGCCAAAAAGCCCGAACCCGAAAAGGACTTCGCTTCCATGAGCATTGTCCAGCAGATCGATACCATCCTGCAGGCACGTCTCGTGGATACGCCGCTGGAAGACAAAGGAATACGCCTTCAGGAATCTCCCGAAGGCGCAGTGGAAGTAACTGTCGGCTTGAAAAAATTCTTCTCCATTGATGATGTCACGGATGACAAGATCCGTGCCGCCATCCGCGCCGCCATCAGCGAGTGGGAAGAGAAGTACACGCCGGGTCTATAGCTCTTCCTTATATCTCGCCGTCAGCACGGGGCAATTCATGCTATTGGCGATCTCCGCTGTCACGTTCGGCGCATACAATTGCCTCAGCGAATGAGTGCTGTACGACGAACCCATGCACAGCAGGTCGTATTTTCCATCCTTCGCCTCAGCCAAAATCTCCTCCACCACATTGCCCTGACGTCCGCGCACCGTTGCCGTCAAGCCGTCTGCTTTCGCAACCTCCAGCGCCTGCCGCAAACTTTTTCCAATGGGCGTATCGGTCTGTTCGGGGTGCTGCCAATTCTCGCGGATGGCGCGCGCAGTGGGGTAATCAAAATCAACCGGCGGGACAATGTGCAGAATCGTGATCTCCGCGCGGCTTTTCAGCGCGATCTGCATGGCAAGATGTTCGGCGGTCACTTCATAGCCCAGCCCGCCTACACAGATCAATATCTTTTCCACTGGCAGTTCGGACTGTGGCACATACAGGATCGGCTGTTCGATCTCCTCGATGAAGTAACGGATCGAACGTCCGGTCAGTATGTGGCGGATCTGCGGTCGCCCCAGCGGACCCAACACGACGATCACATCGCCCTGCTTCGCCCGCTCTGGGATGACCTCCTCCGCGCTTCCCTTTCGGACCTCGAGGCTGTATTCCGCTCCTGCCTGCTGGAACAACCCGACAGCCAATTCGAAGATCTCCTCCAACGGGTGGTGGTCGTCTATTGCGGCGGGACTCAGGTGCTCGGTCACACCGAGAAGCGTGATCTTCGCATCAAGAGTCTTTGCAAGCCAGGTTCCCTGTTCGATGGCGGGCAGGGTGCCTTTATATCCATTGGTGGGAATGAGAATATCAGGAGCCATTGGTATCTACCGAAAGATGAATATTCCGAGGATGCCTGCACCGATCAATACATACTGCGGCGGGATCTGAAAAACGACCAGGGCGAGGAAACTCAATACGGCGATGAGCACCGTGCGCCACTTGACTGGCGTCTGACTGCCGGAACGGAAAAGCTGCCATGCGACCAGTGCGAGCAGAACCGCAATGGAGGGGGTCATCCCTTCAATGAAATTGCTCATCCATTCCTGTCCTTCAAAACGGACGAGGAAATATGCCACTGTGAACATCAATACAGTGGGCGGCAGGATCGCTCCGAGCAGGGCGGCGAGCAGTCCCGGTATTCTGCCCAATGCATAGCCGACGAACATGGCAAGTTGGAGTGCGTCGCTGCCAGGCAGGAGGTTGGACAGCCCAACCGCCTGCACAAATTTAGCCTCCGACATGAGTTTTCCAACTGTCTCTTTATATAACAAACCCACCGATGTGGGTCCTGCCGTTGTCAACAGGTTGACTTTGAGGAATATCCAAAACAGCCGCATGTCAACACCGAACTTTTGACGCGGTTCTTTATTGTCAGTGGGCGTTTCTTCGGGTGGGAGTATTTCGTTCATTGGAAAAGGAAAATACCTGCAATGCCGCTGGCTAAAAGAATTAACGGGGCGGGCAGATCGCGTACAAGTGCAATAAAGCTGATGACAGCCAGCAAAATTGCCTGCCAACCAATTTCCCCGCCGCTATTGAATATCTTCCATGCCACGGTCATGATGAGTACCGCCACAGCGGGTGTCAACCCGTCTGCAAAGCGGCTGACCCATGCCTCGCGTTGGAAGCGATGCAATAGTAATACCACAGCCAGCATTAACACAGTGGGGGGCAGAATGGCGGCTAAAATGGATACCATACTTCCCGGAATCCCTGCAACATTATAGCCGACGAACATGGCTAACTGGAGCGCGTCACTGCCGGGCAGGAGCGTGGAAAGCCCTACTGCCTGCACAAATTGTTCTTCTGTGAGGAAGGTGCCGACTGTTTCGTTATATAACAGCCCGGTGGATGCCACCCCGGAGGTACTGAGCAGGTTGATTTTGAGAAAGATCCAGAAGAGGGTGAGGAGGATGTTCAAGTTTCAAACGATGGTTATGGGATTAAATAGTACTGCCTAAAACGGTGAATTTTTCACAAATAATCTGATTTTCTCAAGATTATTTCCTTGGAGTGTATCATATCCTTTGTATTTGACGTATAATTTATTTGGACGTTAATCGGCAGATCGGGTTGGCATCGTTTGTTTTCTCGGCAGGGTATATGAGCAAAACAGCAATGCGTCCATTGAAGGCCTTTCTTTGCCATGCATCTGGGGATAAAAATTTGGTGCGTGAGTTGTATAAACGCTTGACATTTGAGGGAGTGGATGCCTGGCTGGACAAGGAGAAATTACTGCCCGGTCAGGATTGGCGCATGGAAATTCCGAAGGCAGTCCGCGAGGCGGATGTGGTGGTCGTCTGCCTGTCGAACAAGTCTGTCACCAAAGAGGGGTATGTTCAGAAGGAAATCAAGTTCGCGCTCGATATTGCAGAGGAAAAGCCCGAGGGGACGATTTTCCTCATCCCCGCGCGGCTGGAGGACTGCCCCGTCCCCGAACGCCTGAGCCGCTGGCAATGGGTGGACTTGTACGAAGAGAACGGATTCATCCAATTATTACGATCCCTGAAATTGCGCGCCGAGGCGGTGGGGGCGACGGTCGAACCGACGCTGTATGTTGATCCCGATAAAGAGACCGAACGCAGGCTGGAACAGTGGTACACCGAGGGACTGGCAGCGTTCTACACCGAGGACTGGGACCGCGCCTGCCAACGCCTTCAATCCATTTTGAGCGAGCGTCCCAACCACAAGCACGCGGCTGAGAAACTCGCAGAGGCGGAACGGCAGAGGGATCTGTCCCGGTTATATGAGCAGGCGTCGGTGGCTGTGCGAAGCGAAGAGTGGGAGTCCGCCATCCGCATCCTCGAGGAATTGTCCCGTAAATCCGCCGAGTACAAGGATGCGGCGCAGCTGCTCCGCGATGCTCGCAAGCAAAAGCAGCTCCGCGACCTGTACGCCGAGGCGAAGGCGCTGCACGCAGGTCAACAGTGGGAGGCGGTGGTCAAGGTCTTTGCACAGATCTCTCTCCTCGAGCCGAATTATCCCGATGCGGACGGATTACTGCCCTCCGCGCAAAAAGAGGTGACGGAACTCAAGCGTCTCGCCGACCTGAACAACCAGTACAGCCGCGCCCTGCATGAAATGGACGCGGGCAACTGGTACGAAGCGCGCCGCCTGCTGGAGGCAGTGCACAAGTCTCAAACCAAGTTTCTCGAAACGGAAAAACTGCTCAAAAAGGTGGAAGGGGAAATTGCCCGGGACGAGCAAAAGCGCAGGCAGAACGACCAGGTCAACACGCTCTACGAACAGGCGCATGGACTGCTCCGCTCGAAGAAGTGGCGCAACGCCCTCGACAAAATGGAGGAGATCCGCAAACTGGACGAACGCTTCCCCGATGCGGATGGGATCGCCGAAAAAGCGCAAAAGGAACTGGCGCGCGAGGAACAGGAAGCTGAACGGCAGAACAAACTTGCAGCGCTGTATGCCGAGGCTGTGAGACTTTTGAAGGAGGAAAAATATCAGGAAGCGCTGGACAAGTGGGGGGAGGTGAGGGTGGTTGACCCGAAGTATCCTGACCGCCAATGGGTGGCGAGGACGGCGAGGAGGGGGGTGGGGACTTCCGCTCGTCAAATTCCAATGATTCAGTCGAGTTGGTTCATACTGCATATAGGGCATGGATGGCTTGTTCTGCTCGCCGCGGTGGGGTTTGGACTTGCGCGGCTTGTTGAGCTGAATCTTGTAAGGGTATTCCGTGTTGATCTTCCGGGAGAATTTACCTGGGGCATGGCAGGCGCGTTGCAGGGCTTAATTGCGGCTTTGGTGCTGGGGAGGATAGAGAAGGAGCGGAAGTGGAAATCTCTGCTCATCTTCGGGGTTTGCTGGGCAGTCGTTTATCCTGTGATTCCATGGGCATTCAGGGAAAGAGCAATGTTGCTGATTGTCTCCATGATGTTCTCTCTTGCTCCCACAATATCGGTGCTTCTTTCTTCGTTTTGGACGAGACAAATGAGGCAATGGCAAACTTATGTGTTGATCTTTGTTGGCTGGATATTGGCTTGGGTGATTGGGTTGAGCATAGCAGATTATATCGATCCCGTTCTTCAAGTAAGGTCACTTGGATGGGTGTTCAGGGATATGCTTGCGGGTGGGCTTGGGCTATGGATCACGCTCGAGTTGTTGGGTAAACAATCTGTTGGTGATGATATTGTGGTTGATACTGGATCCACAACAGGTTCAGCAAAGTTGCTGTTTTGGGCTTTCCTTGTCACCATCATCATAAGGGCGATTTGGGGCCTTTTCCAGGGTTGGCTTGATATTTGGCAGGCTGAGTTTCCCTCATTCACCCAGATTATTTTTTATATTCTTCTTGGAGGTCTTTACGGCCTTGTTATAGCCTACACGCTCAGGAAGGTGGTCCGCAATTGGAAGGCTCAAAATTCATGGACAATCATCATCGGTTGGGCGCTGGGACTTGTTGGGGCTCTCCTGTCAGGTTTGATAAATTTGGAGTTTATTGCAATTGTCATGATGTTATGCGGCTTGTCCGTGGCGACGGCTATCGCCTGGGCAGATCGTTCCATTTCCCCGCTCAAGTTGACCTTGATATTCCTGTGCTGGGCTTTGGCATGGAAGTATGGAAGTATGCTTGGCGGCTACCTGAGTAATAGATTACATATTGACTATACTTGGTGTTTCGCAGATGCGGTTACCATTCTTCTTGGATTGCTGGCAACTCTGGCGATCTACGAATACAGTTCAAAAAGGCTGGTGACCCTGACCTTGATCTCCATGGTTGGTTTTGGGCTGGGCAATTACCTTGGAACGACTTTGACGAGATTACTGGTGTGGAACTATCGAATTGAAACATCGATTCAATATGTGTTGCTGGGATTTATTGGAGGTTCGGCTTTTGAGTTGCCGTCGAGAGACCTTAAGAAGATCTTATTCAAGGGAGGAGTATGTGCGATCGCGCTCGTCATTGGCTACTTCCTTGCCTCACTGCTTCCGATGAACTACCTGAGTATACAGAATATCATTATTGGATTATGTCTTGGGGCAGCTTTTGGTTTGTCCACCCGCAGGATTACGAATATTGTGCTCATGGCTCTTCTAAGTTCGGCAATATTTGCAATAATAGTCAGTCTGCCCTATTCACTGACGATAAACCCTGTTATCCGCGGCGCGTGGATCGGCTTGGTGCTTGGGGTGGGGTATGCTTATGTAACAGGAGAGTTTAGGAACAACGAGTTGGCGGACTGATCACGCAATCACCGCGCCTTCCAGCCTCAACAGCCATTCCTTGGTGGGCAATCCCTGCCCGCCGCCGTAGCCGTGGAGTTTGCCGTCCATGCCGATGACGCGGTGGCAGGGAATGACGAGCGGCATGGGGTTCATGGCGTTGGCGGCGCCCACAGCGCGGTAGGCAAGCGGACGGTTGATCTCGCGGGCGATGTCAATGTAGGTGCGCGTCTCACCGTAGGGGATGCGATAGACTGCCTGCAACGCCTCGCGCTGGAACGGGGTGAAGAAGGTCCAGTCCACGGGGATGGTGAAGGCGGTGCGCTTTCGGTCGAGGTATTCGGCAAGTTCTTTGGCATACGGCTTGACTTTCCTCGCATCCGGCTGGACGGGACGCTTGAGGCGTGCGATGTATTTGTCCAGCGCGGGTTGGGAATCCGCCCATTCAACGGCGACCAAGCCAAAGTCCGAGATTACGAGGCGCAGATCTCCAAGCGGAGTTCCGTTCAGTTCGCCCAGATACAGTTCAAAGGTAGAAGAGTCCATGACCTGCCATCCTTTTTTTACCGCACAAACATTACAAACTCGTTATTTGCCGGATAATCGTAGGGTAGTCGTAGGTTTTGCGTCAAGTTGTTTTGAGACAATCATGATAAATTTACGGACGTAAGGTGATTTCTCTTCTCCTCCTTTCAAAGGGAACCGCGGTCGGCGTCCGCGGTTCTCGTACTTTAAGGGGATAGTGGCAGTATAATCTCGTCATCAAACTATTGCGAGGGTATTATGCCTGTACAAGTCACGATCATCGGACTCGGTCAGACCGGCATTTCGCTGGGGCTGGCGCTTGCGGGGCACAAGGACAAGGTTTTCGTCACCGGTCATGATAAGGAATACAGCGCGGAACGGCTGGCAAAACAAAAAGGCGCAGTGGATGCGACCAATCATAATCTGCCGGGTTCCGTCGAGAATGCGGATTTGATCCTGCTTGCCATTCCCGTCCACGCGGTGCGGGATACGTTTCGATATATTACGCCCGATCTAAAAAAGGATGCGGTGGTGGTGGATCTGTGTCCGGTCAAAGCCGAGGTGGCGAAGTGGGCGAAGGAAAGCCTGCCGGCTCATTCGCATTACGTGGGACTGATCCCTGTGACCGGAGCGGCATATCTTCACGAGACCGAAACGGGTCGGGACGCGGCGCGGGCGGATCTGTTTTCCAGAAGCGTTTTCCTGCTTTCAGCCCCTCCCGGCACACCCGGCGAGGCGATCAAACTGGTCTCGGACCTGGTTGGTCTGCTCGGTGCGACCGCCATGATCGCGGATATCGCCGAATCGGACGGCTTGATGGTCTCCGCCCGCCTGCTTCCGCAATTGACATCCGCCGCGCTTCTGAATGCGACCATTGACCAGCCCGGCTGGCAGGAAGTCCGCAAGGTGGCGGGACGCGCGTATTTCTCCGCCACATCCGCGTTCGGCGAGGACGGTGATGCGGATGCCTTGAGCATGTCATCTCTGCATAACCGCGAGAACGTGGTGCACGGACTGAACCGGCTGATCACTGCCCTGATCGAATTGCGCGATGATATCGAGGACGGAAACGAAGATTCCCTCAAGGAACGCTTTGAGTCCGCGCGCAAGGGACGTGAGACCTGGCTCATCCAGCGCGGCAAAGGTGACTGGCTTGGGGTGGAGAAAGCGTCAGTGGAGAAGATCTCCGTTATGGAACAGCTGCTCGGCTCGAAGCTCGGCAGGTCCCGCAAAAAGAACGGATGACCGATTTCTTCTGCTATATCCTCGAATGCGTGGACGGCACGCTCTACACCGGCTGGACGACCGACCCCGAACGGCGGCTGATACAGCACAACAGGGGCAAAGGCGCGCGTTATACCAAAATGCGCCTGCCGGTGAAACTGGTTTACATCGAACCACAGCCCGACAAGGTCACTGCCTTAAAACGAGAGAGAGCCATCAAGGCTCTCCCAAGAAAAAAGAAGATCGAATTGTTTTCGTAAGGACACGGCATCGCCGTGTCTTTTTGTTTATTATGCCGCTTCCAACGCGGCAATCGCCTCATCCGAAACTTTGACGTTGTGGTACACATCCTGCACATCGTCGAGGTCTTCGATGCCTTCCACCACCTTCAGCACCTGCAAGGTTTCCTCCACGCCGAGTTCCAATTCCTGTTTGGGGATCATGCGCAAGCCCGCCTCGGCAGGCTGGACGTTGACCTGATGAAGCGCATCCGCGATGGTCTTGAACGCCTCGACGGGACCGAAGATCTCGATCTCCTCGCCTCCGTCCACCACATCGTCCGCGCCGGCGACAACCGCCAGATCGAACGCCTTCTCATACGACATCTGGCTGGATGGGAAGGAGAAATACGATTTGCGGTCGAACTGCCATGCCACCGCGCCGGCTTCCGCCATGTTCCCGCCGGATTTGCTAAAGGCGTGGCGGACTTCCGAAATGGTGCGGTTGCGGTTGTCGGTCACGCAGGAGGCGAGGATCGCCGAACCGTGCGGACCATAGCCTTCGAGCGTCAACTCCTCGAAGACGCCGCCTTCCTTGTCTTCGCCGGTGCCCTTTTTGATGGCGCGCTCGATATTGTCCTTGGGCATGTTCTCGGCGCGGGCTTTGTCCACCGCCAGCCGCAGGCGGAAGTTGACATCGGGGTCGCCGCCTTCGCGCGCCGCGATGGTGATTTCGCGGGCAAGGCGGGTGAAGATCGCGCCGCGCTTGGCATCCGCCGCGCCCTTTTTGCGCTTAATAGTGGACCACTTGGAATGACCGGACATGAGACGTTCTCCTTAAATGAAAACCACAACCGTGGGGAATTTTGCGATAAGCGGAAAAATTATACCATCCCATCTGCCGGGTCAGGCAAAGAAACCGACGCCCATCGCGCGAGGTCCGGCATGGACGACGATGGCGGGCGGCAGTTCATAGACCGGGATATTCTCAACAGCCACCCTCGATTTCAACTCCGCGACGAGAGCCTCCGCCTCCTGCTCCGCCTCGACCTGCAGCACACTCAAGTAAGCGGACTCTCCGCCTTTGCATCCCTCCGCCACCACATCCACAAGACGGGCGAGCGCGCGTTTCTTCGTCCGCAATTGCTCGAATGCCTCCACCTGACCGTCCTTCACCTGCAGGATGGGCTTGATCTCCAGCAGTTCCGCCACCAGCCGTTTCGCGCCGCCGATGCGACCGCCCTTGGCGAGATATTCGAGCGTATCCACCAGGAAGTAGATGCGCCCGCGCGGGATCATGTCGTTCAACTTCGCCACGATCTCATCCGCGGATTCGCCCGCCTTCGCCATGTCATCCGCCAGCAGCACGAGCGAGCCGAGGTTGCAGGAGGTGGTGAGCGTATCCACCACGCGGATGTCCACGCCGGGGAACTCCAACGCCGCCGTCTGCGCCGAACGGACCGTCCCGCTGGCTTTGCTGGTCGGCGCGACCACGATGACGCTTTCACCATTCCGCTTCGCCTCTTCAAAGACCGGGTAATACTGATGCGGTTCCGGCGCGGCGGTCTTGGGCAATTCCTTGGCGGCTTTTAGTTTTTGCAGGAATGCAGCGGTGTCGAGTTCCTTGTCATCATGGAACGACTCTTCACCAAAGATGACGATCTGGGGGATCAAGGGGACGCCGCGTTGGGCGAGCAGGTCGCGCGGCAAGCCGCAGGTGGTGTCAGCTACGATAATGGTCATGGGGAAGGGTCCTCCGGATTTCATTGTAGCCCCCTTCCGCAGGGAAAATAACTGTCAAACGAACCCAAATTTGTATTACAAATCTCGCTGGTACGTCCTGTGGATCTTGTAGAAGTCGATGCCGAAGTTCTCCAGATCGCGCTGCATGGCTTCGTTCTCCATGCCGATCTGCACGACCTCGGCATGTTTGAACTGTCCCGAATCCCGCACGGATTTGAACATCTCGCTGTACAGGATCGCCATGCCGCCGGAACCGCGGTATTCGGGAATCATCCCCGCGCCATTGATGTTGAGCCAGTCCGTGCGCTTCAGTTCGCGCAGGAGATGAAACCAGCCGAACGGAAACAGCCTCCCCTGTGACCTTTGCAGCGCGGCGGACACATCCGGGTATGCCAGCAGGAAGCCGACCGGTTCCTCCCCCTTCATGACGATCTTGATGAGCTTGGGGTCGGCGAACCACAGCAGTTGATCGGCAAGCGCGTCCGCTTCCTCATCGGAGATGGGAGCGTTGCCCGCAGTGCCGCGCAATGCGCCGTTGTAGAGGTCTTTGAGTTTGGGGACGAGACTCCGCAGGTCGGAGCGCTTTTCATAGCGGGCGATGTGCAGTCCGCGGCGCTGTTTGATCCTATCCGCCAGTTCGTGGATGCGCGCGGGGAATTGCACATCTGCGCCGATGTAGCCGGAGACCGAATCGCGCAGAGGCTCGAAGCCGAGGGACTCGATGAGGACGGGGTAGTAATCGAGGTTGTAGGGCAGACCGAAGGCGGGACGATGTTCGAAGCCCTTCACCAGCAAACCGAAGCCGTCCATGGGCGTGAAGCCCTTGGGACCGATGATCCGGGTCAAGCCGCGCGAGCGCGCCCACTCGATGCCCGCCTCGAACAAGCCCTGCGCGGCTTCAGGGTTATTCTCGCATTCGAAGAGATAGAAGAAGGCGGTGGTTTCGTTGTTGAATTCGTTGTAGGGACGGTTGTCTAGGACGGCGAGCCTGCCGATGGGACGGGTTTCGGAGCAGGCGATAAAGAATGCGGCGTGGGAATGTTTGTAGAACGGGAACCGCTTTGGGTTAAGGCGGAGGCGTTCGTCGGTTTGCAGGGGCGGCACCCATTGGGGAATGTCCCGATAGATGGAGAAGGGCAGGGCGAGGAAATCCCGCAGGTGGTTTTTGTTGTTTAGGTCGATCTGGATGATGTGCATCACGCATTAAATTGCAGGGGCGACGCATGCGTCGCCCCTGCAACGGGGAACTACATGGATTTGGCGCGGTCCGCCATTTGTGCGCGCAGGTTGCCGGTGTCCTTGTCGATGGTGAAGAGCGCGCCGAGGTAGAAGAGGAAGCACAAGCCCCACGCCACCACGCAGATCAGCAGGATGGCGGTCTTGAGGTCGATGGCGTCGGCGATGAGACCGGTGAGGATGGGGGCGAATGCCGCGCCCGCGTTCTCGATGAAGTATTGCGTCGCCTGCGCCGTCGAGCGGACTTCGGGGACGGTGACATCATAGACGGTGGCGACGACGTTGGCGGAGGAGAGCGGCATGAAGACGGCGGTGAGACACATGAAGATGAAGAATTGATTGCGCGCTTCGATGGGCGAGTTGAGCGCGAGCGTGATGAACAGCGCGCCCATCAGCACGCCGATGCTGGAGACGATGATGCGCCCTTTCTTCGTCCACTTGAAGGCGAGGTCGCCCAGCGCGCCGCCGATGAAATATCCGCTGGCGAGGATGAGGATGACCGGCGCCATCGTGAACAGGATGCTGCCCTCGTCGTAGCCGCGTTCGCGCGCGAGATAGGCGAAGAAGAAATAGGTGATGACGTTCCACGGGAAGACGCCCGCAAAGCCCTGCAGGAAGACAAACCACATGGTGCGCTTCTTGAAGATCTGTTTCGCCTCCTCCCAGGAGAACTTGAAGTTCTGCATCTCCGCCATTTTCATGTCTTCGAACTCGGGCTCGGCTTTGCCGCGCGGCATCTCCTTGACGCCGAAGTAGATGAACAGCGCAATGACCAGCCCCAGTCCGCCGGTGATGAAGAATACACTGCGCCAGCCGCCGATCATGGGCGCGATCATCAGCGCCAGGATCATGCCGACCAGGTAGCCGATGGGCTGTGCCAGTTGCAGGAGACCGTAGACCTTGCCGCGCAGGTTGGGACCGAAGTAATCGGCGACGAGGGTGTACAGACCGGGGTAGGAGGAGTCGTCGATGCCGGTCGAGGCGCGGGTGACGAGGAAGATGCCGAAGTTGCGCGCGAGCGCGTTCAGCCAGGTGGTGGCGCCCCAGATGAACGAGGCAACCCCGAGCAGTTTGGCGCGCGCGTAGCGGTCGTATAGATAGCCCCAGACCGGGTAGAGCAGGGTGGCGACGATCAATGCGCCCGAGTTCACCAGCCCCCATTGCGTATTGCTGATGTTGAACTCATCGGTGATCTGCACCTGCAGCGAGCCGATCATCAACTTGTCGGTCTGGTGCAGGAGCATGAAGAAAAAGAACACGGTGACCACGAACCAGCGATAGCGTGAATGTTCCCTGGACATAATGACCTCGCGAAGATGGAATAAGGAAGTGTATTCCAAAAGGAGGGCAAAGTCAATCAATAAAAACAGCCTCCATGTTGGAGGCTGTTTGCAAACGACAGAAGCGGATCAGCGGTTCAGGATGAACAGCACGCCTGCGATCAGGGCGCACACGCCTGCGACCGTGCCGGCAAGCGGAAAACTGACCCCCAACAGCATCAATCCGGCAACGATCAGGTAAATGCCAAGCAATATCCATTTTAAGTTTTTCATGTCATCGTCTCCTTTGTCATGTAGAACACGAAAAACGGAGTTCGTTGCGGGTTACTCCTCGTCCGCGATGATCTCCTGCGCGAGGCGCTTCAACTCGTCGGCGTTCGAGACCCTGGCGGAGTCGAAGTACTGCCCCAACAGTTCCAGCGGACCCAGACTGCTGACGACCTGCCCCTCGGCGAGACGCGCACGCGCCTCGCTCTGCGGACGTTTGACGAGATGCAGCTCGAAGGCATGCGCGGCGTATTTCCGCAGCGCGGATTCATCGATCAGCGCATCCCATTCGCGCGGATATTCCACCACCAGCCGCACGATGGCATCCGACATTTCTTTCGGTGTGGGCAATGCCTGCTTGAGCGCCTCGGTCACGTTCTCGCTGGAACTGAGAACTGCCCGGCGGTCTATGAACGCTCTCACCCCCGTGAGCTGGACCCACTCGACGCGCGTATCCTGCCCTGCCTCCACATCCGCAATGACGAAGAAGCGCTCCTCCTTTGCCTCGCCGAAGTCCACGCGCTCGATGGAGCCGGGATAGACGACGGGCGGCTGACGCCCTTCGTTGACGTCCTGCGGTTTGTGGATGTGACCCATCGCCACATAATTGAACTTGTTGTTCTTTACCAGACTGCCGGAGAGCACCAGGTCGTTGCCGAGCATCACCAGCCGTTCGCCGCCGAACTTCGCGCCTTCGATGGAGGCGTGCGCGGTCAGGACGGTCGGCAGGGAGGGGTCGCACTCCTCCAGCCAATCGCCGATCAACTGTCCCATGTTCTCTTCGATGCGGGAGAAGGCTTGGGTGGAGTCGGTCTCGCCGGTGACCGCCATCAGCGCGGAACGAGCGATCCACGGCATGGCAATGACTTGCAGCGGCAGGTCCCACAGGTCGGCGGGAGTCAGCAGGCAGGGCGCATCCAGCACTTTGACATAGGGCACGTGCAGGGTCTTGAATTCCTGCAGGGCGTGCGCGCGCCCGACGGCGGGGGAGATGTCGTGGTTGCCGACCAGCAAGAGGGTGGGGATGCGCGCCTGTGACAGCCGCATGATGCGCCTGCCCCATTCGCGCTGGAAGGTGGGGGCGGGGGAACGGTCCTTGTAGGCGTCGCCCGCGAAGATGACCATGTCCACCTCCCGCTCGATGGCGGCGTCCACGATGGTGTCGAGCGATTTGAGAAAATCCAGCACGCGCAGGGGCAGACCGCTCTCGGGGTCGTGCCGCCCGTAGTTTGCCATGTCGATGTGCGCATCGGCGAA
>CAYPHR010000013.1:0-2064 GCA_964410375.1 uncultured Anaerolinea sp.
AGGAGGATAAAAAGAGTCAGAGTTGGATCACGGAGGTGATCAGCCCGGTGCTCTCGAAGGTCATGGCTTTGGAACTCTCGCCGTGGCTGTTCTCCGCCATGCATCAGGAACGCTTTGTGGATTTGAATAAGTGGATCGATGAACGCGCCTGGATCGTGTTGCGCCTGCCCTCCGGCGAGATGGGGCGGGAAGGGGCAAGGTTGACCGCCTCCGTTCTCTACAACGTCTTCGATGCCGCCTATCGCAAGGCGACCCTGGAGAAACCTGTACCCTTTTATTTCATTGTGGACGAAGCCCAGGAGATCGGATCGGGCATGCGCTTGGAGTCAATGCTGGCAGAAGGCGCGAAGTTCGGCGCGCGCATGTTCGTGCTGGCGCAGTCGCTTTCGATGATGCGCAAGGTGGAAGGCATGGAGCCGGTCGTACAGGCAATGCTTGCCAATACCTCCACGCAGATGTTCTTCTCGCCTGATCCGGAGGATGCCGACTTGATCCGTGCCACCTTGAGTTCCACCGTGCGTTACGGCAATATGACCCTCGACCTGCCTTCGCTGCAGTGCTGGCTGCGGGCGCGTATTGGCGGGCGCTGGCAACCGCCGACCCTGACGCAGATCAAGCCCCTGCCGCGTGCGGATGCGGCGAGAGTCCGGGCGTTGATCGAGGAAGTGATCGCTGTCCATCCCCGTGATTATCTGCCAGCGAACGGCTGGCAGGAGAAGGCATCGCGTGCCTTGAGGGATATGCTGCCGGCGGCTTTATCCAAACTCCTGGATGAATTTCTGGCGGCGCACATCGAGGAACAGAACAACACCCAGATCCAGCAGCCCGCGCCGCAGGACGATGAAAGGCGGTTGGGTTTCTGATGGAGATTCTGTGTGGCGGTTGGTCTGGATGGGTGGTCTCGCGCCGGGAGACGCCCCGTGAGGGGGGCATGGAGCGGAGCCGATGAACGATTTGGAATTATGGATCGGGCAGATGGTGGCGGAGATCTCCCGTCAGGCGCGGGAGTTGGACCCGGTGCGGCTGGGATGGTTCCTGGACTGGTTGTGCGCCCACAGCGCCCAGGTCAACGCCGGCCTGCTGGAACAGGGAGCGTTGCTGGAGCGCCTCCAGCCGGCGCTGCGAGCGTGGTTTATGTCCCTCTCCATGCAGGGCATGCTCTGGGAGTACCGCCTGCTCCTGGATGAGATCGCCTGGTGGCGTGAGCTGGACGATCTGCGCCTGCGTCTGCTCGCAGATCAGCGCGGGAGGTGGGAATGATCAGGTGGGTTTGTATTACCGCAGCCGTGGCGCTTGCCGCCGGACTGCTCGGCGTTGAGACGGTCCTGACCGCCTGTCTGGCGCTCATGGGGCTGGCTGCCGTGGCGCTCCTCCTGCTGCATCTCGGTTTGAAGGATTTTCAAGGATACTAAGCATGCCACTCCGCCATATTCGTTTGTTGATTACCGCCTGCCTGCCGGTGCTGCTGTTGTTGGGGACGGTGGCAGCGGCAGCCACCGCGCCGATCCGGCTGCTGCCGCTGCCCGAAGGTCGCACCTATGATCAGGCGCACGACCATGATTATCTTCCTTGGAATGGACCGGTGCAGTATGTCTTCATGACACACCGGGATAATACCGTCCTGCCGCCCGAGGAGGGCGGCGGCAGCTGCACCACGTATTGCCAGGAATGGGTCACCCGCATCGGCAGTGGCGGCGCGGTCAGCGGGGCGTTCGACCGCGACGTCGCCGGTTTTTTCGTCTCGATCGCGTTTTCCCATGACGGCGGCGCGGGCAGCGCCACCCTGCAAGCCTGTTCCGCTTCCCTGACCTGGAACACCGACCTTGGTCCTGGCGCAGGTCTGCCCGGATTTGCAAACATGCCGTTGAGCGTGCCGGCGGGATGCCGCTCCTGGACCCTGTCTGCCAACGGGGGATATGTGGACATCCGGGCGGTGGACGTTTATTACAGCGGACCTCCCAATACGGCGACTTCCACGCCATCCCGGACAACCACCTATACACCCACGATCACGCGCACGCCGACTGTGACCCTTACGCCCAGCCTGACCCCGACATTGACCTT
>CAYPHR010000013.1:2164-10540 GCA_964410375.1 uncultured Anaerolinea sp.
GACCTTCACCAATACCCCATCGCCCACGCCAACCCCGCTGCCGCCGCAAATCGTAGGTGTGGTGGTTTGTGACCTGTGGGGCGATGCGGGTTGGTGTAGAGGGGCTGAAACATTGAAACTCACAGCCAGCGATCCGCAGGGATTTGACGTGACGATCACCGGTGATTTGAACGGTGAACCGTTTACCTGCGGAAGTTCGTGCGACCTGCCTTTGCCGGAAGGGGCGGGCATTGCCAACTACACCGTGACTTCCACCAGCGGGCGGACAGCTGGTGGTTCATCCACCTGGCAGCGCGATGGCACTCCGCCTGATCTTGAAGTCGTACTTCCGCCTGCAGATGGCAGGCATGGCTGGCATGTCTCAGAGGTGGACTTGTCTGCCTCTGCCACCGATGCGATCTCCGGGCTCTCGATCTTGAATGGAAGCCTGGATGGTGGAACGACCTGGATCTCCTTTCCAGTTCACTTTACAGATGGCGAGCATCAGGTCTTGATCCATGCCAGGGACATGGCTGGAAATGAGATCACTGTATCCAGAAGCGTCCGAGTGGATACAGTTGCTCCTGTTGTGCAACTTACATCTCACACCCATGGCGATGTGGTGCAGGGCGATGTGCAGTTATCTGGGAACATGGAAGACCTGACTTCGGGTCCGGAAGGTGGCGAGATTTCCATTGATGGAGGGAATACCTGGCAGCCTGTTTTGCTGGAGGCGGGGAATTGGTCCTTCGTTTGGCGATCCGGTGAAGTGCCCAACGGAGAGTACATCCTTCAGGTGCGTGGTTCAGATCGTGCCGGCAATGATAGTGATGTTTCCACCATTTCATTGACCGTGGACAACGCCTCGCCGGCAGTGTCCATCACCGAACGGTGGTGGATTTGGGAAACTGGAACATTGAAGGTGTCGCCCAATCACTTCCCGATTGCGACCATTCAGGTCACGATCCGGGATCCACAAAAGCGCTGGAAGGAAGTGGTGTTGGACGTTGATCCAGGTAAAAATTCCTATCTCGTGAAATGGGATCGGCGTTTTGGAGATGGGATGGTAGCACCTTCAGGGGAATACCCGGTTCTGGCACTGGCATGTGATGTGAATGGATTGTGTGGACAGGATGCGGGCAGGATCGTGATCCCGGAGAGGGTGACCTCGACCGCCACTCTGACGCCATCCCCAACAGCGACCAGCACTTTGTTGCCTTCAATGACACCAGTGGCAACACAAATACCGCAAACACCGACTTTGGTATTGATCACTCCCGTGCCGGAGGAACAACCCAAGCCGGCTCAATCCTCCCTGCCGCTTTGGCAGATCATTGGGTTGCTGGGTCTTTTCATGGTGATCGCCTCTGCCAGCGTGGTGGATCCGAGACCAAAAGCGCTGGAAAGATTGGGCGAACTGTCCAAGGTTTTGTCTGCACGGGCAGAAGACGACTCTATCGACAACAAATTATTTCATAAAAGGAAATGAAAAATGGAAATTCTTCTCGCAATAATTGTGGCAGCTGCAGTAATCTTCTTTGGCGCATTGATCAGCATGGGGAACGAACGCCAGAGGAAGGCAATCGACAACCTTCGAGAGCAGGTGATCCTTTGGGCAATGCAGGATCTAAGTATTAAACGCAAATCCTTGGCACAAACCATAAAGATCGAAAACCCACAGTCCTGGTTGAACGAGATTGTGTCGCGGGCTTGCGGGTATGACTTCGGGTTAAAAATCATCGAGGTTTATGATGAACCACCAGCAGTGTTCTGCGCTCCGGAGGATGGGGTGGAGAAAATGATCTTTTCCCCATTCTCCCCATCCGATATTCGCAGGCTAAGGAAAACCAAAGGTAATCGACTTGGGCGTTTTATTGGCGAACATCCATTGTTTTCCCTTCCAGGTGATGTAAAAATCCATGAATTGACCATATTAAATGCTGGAACATTTTTTGATATGGAGGTCGAGCAGGTATGGACTGAAATTACCGGTCGAACCCCTCGTTCAAAGGATCGCCTTTGGATGTATCACTACAGTTAGTCATGTATGTGTTGAAAAATTAATATCTGATTGTATTTTTGGAACTTATTTCAAGGATTGAATGTCCACCGGAATCGTTCCATTAAGCCTGCATAATAATTGCAATGAGGATGAGATGCAATTTACGTTGTGATGCTTATCTTTGCTGGAGAGTTTGTTCGCGTCAAAGGGATGAAAATTGTGGAGCAATCATGAAAAACCACTCAAATAACCTTTACCATATCTTTATAGTCGCTTTACACCCTCTTCAATGGTAAATCCTATACTGGTGTCATAAAACAACACACGACAGTGTGATGACAAAAAATAGGAGATAAACCATGAACAAAACTTTGTCCACAACCCTGACCGTACTGGCAATTATCGCATTGGCGGCGGTCGTCTTTTTTGCTGGGAGCATGTATGCCCGCATGAATGCCTTTGGACCGTCCATGATGAGCGGTTACGGCTGGAACAACAATAGTGCCTATGGACCTTCCATGATGAATGGTCGCGGACCTAATATGATGGGAGGCAATGGCGGCATGATGAATGGACAACGGATGATGGGCGGATACGGCTACGATTCCACCAACGTCACTCCTCTCACCATTGACCAGACGAAAGCCGCCGCCGAGAATTATCTGGCAAACCTGAACAATTCCGATCTGGAAATCGCCGAGATCATGGTTTTCGATAACAACGGTTACGTTGTCGTCAGGGAAATCAGCACAGGCATTGGTGCCTTCGAACTTCTCGTTGACCCCGTTTCACAGATTGCCTACCCCGAGCATGGTCCCAACATGATGTGGAATACAAAATACAGCGGGCTCAATCATGAATACATGATGGGGAATGGCGGTATGATGAACATGATGGGTGGATACGGCAACATGATGCAAGGTTGGGATAACACATCTCCAGTTGATGGCAGTGCGGCAATGACAGTCACTCCTGAGCAGGCAGTGGAATATGCTCAAAAGTATCTGGACTCGAATATCACAGGCGCGACCACGGAACATCCAATGCAGTTCTACGGCTACTATACGCTCGACTTTGATAAGGACGGCAAGATCGCTGGCATGTTGAGCGTCAACGGCTATAGCGGACAGATCTTCCTCCACACCTGGCACGGCACATTCATCGAAGAATCTGAATACGAGTAAGTCATGTTGATCACGACAGCGGATGCCAGAAGTGCGTCCGCTGTCGTGTTTTATGAGTAGAATATGCATATGGCAAAAATACTGGTCATTGACGATGAACCATCCATCACCAAGCTGATCGGCGCCTATCTCCAGCCTGAAGGTTATGAAGTACTTATTGCCTCTGATGGCAACGCTGGGCTCAAATCTGCGCGTGTTTTCAAGCCCGATATGATTATTCTCGATATCATGCTCCCAGGCATGGACGGGATCGAACTGCTCTCCCGTCTGCGCCGTGAATCGAATGTGTATGTGATCATGCTCACGGCAAAGACCGAAGAGACTGACAAGATCGTCGGGCTGTCTGTCGGTGCGGATGATTATGTGACCAAGCCGTTCAGTCCGCGTGAATTGGTGGCAAGGGTCAAGGCGGCGTTGCGGCGTATCGAAACGGGAGCAGGCCTGGGAAGCGAACGAGGCGTGCTGTCCTTCAAGCATATCCACATCGATATAGATGCGCGCAAAGTCAGCGTCGATGAAAATCCAATCGAGTTAACAGCCGTCGAATTTGATCTACTCAAGGCGTTGGCAGAAAATCGCGGGCGGGTATTGTCGCGCGAGCAGTTGCTCGAAAAAGTGTGGGGCGGTGAATACTATGGTGAAATCCGCGTGGTGGATGTGCATCTCGGGCATATCCGCCAGAAACTTGGGCATGATGATTTGATCGCCACAGTGCGCGGTGTGGGATATCGGTTTGAGGATGAACCACTGTAAGTGAGGAATTATGGTTGATTATTTCCGCAGGCATTTGGGCGTAAAGATCTTTTTCTCGTATCTGGTCATCATCGTGTTGGGCGTGACGGTCTTGATCCTTGCCAGTCAGTTCATTTTGCCTGGGGCGTTCAATCGGCACATGGGAATGATGGGCGGCGGGATGATGAATGGCGGAATGATGGGCGGGCAGGATTCGATGTCACAGTTGTACGTTGATTTTCGCGCCAGTTTCAATGAAGCGTTGCTGTATGCGGCGCTGACCGCGACCATTGCCGCGCTGGCACTCAGTTTTCTTTTCAGTCGAAGTGTCGTCGCGCCTGTGCTGGCAATGTCTCATGCCACACAACGCATCGCTGACGGGCGTTACGATGAACGCCTGCAAGTGACCGGTACGGATGAACTTGCACAACTTGCAACGCGCTTCAATCAAATGGCAGAGCGGCTCGATCAGGTTGAGTCCATGCGGCGGCGTTTGATCGGCGATGTCAGTCATGAACTGCGCACGCCGCTGACCGCCATCAAGGGTTCGATGGAAGGGTTGATGGATGGTGTGTTACCTGCCAACGAGGAAACCTTTCAACAGATTCACTTCGAGGCGGATCGTCTTAATCATCTTGTGGATGACTTGCAGGAACTCAGCCGCGTCGAAGCCCGCGCCGATCAATTGGATCTTCGCCCATTGGATGTTTCCTCCCTCGTACAAACGGTGACCAAACGACTCGCGCCGCAAGCCCAATCCAAACGCATCGCTCTGGACTTTGACCTGACTCCCGTCCTTCCGCCTGTTCTTGTCGACGAAGATCGCGCCATTCAGATCCTGACCAATCTGACGGGCAACGCGTTGCAATACACATCTGAAGGTGGAAGGATTACGATCTCGGCGAAGCGAATCAGCGATGAAATTCAAATCTCTGTCAGTGATACAGGCGTTGGCATTCCACCTGAGCATTTACCTCACATCTTCGACCGTTTCTACCGCGTGGACAAATCCCGCTCACGTCAGGCGGGCGGCGGGAGCGGCATCGGCTTGACGATCGCACGCGCTCTCGTCGAAGCAAATGGCGGGCGCATCTGGGCGGAGTCGGCGGGCGTGGGGGACGGAAGCGCCTTCACCTTCACCCTGCCCATCGCAAAATAAGAACAGCGGCGGACTTGGCAGTCTCGCCGCTGTTTTGATTCCTGTGGTTTTATGGAATCCAATTTGACAGCACGTTCACAACCAAATCTGGATTGATAGGGTCGTTCGTCTTGAGATGTACCGCAAAATTGTGCGGACCGTCCATGCCTTCGTGCATCATGAACACACTAGACTCAACGATTGTGCTTTCACCGGGTTTGAGCACCATCGAACCGATGGTAAGTTGAGGAGGTCAGCATCCCTCGACGATTTCGATATACGGTTCTTCTTTGAAACGCAGAGTGCCATCGCCCGTATTGGTGACTTTGACCGCAAACGTTTTATTGACGCCAAACTTCACATCGCCGTAATCGATCTTTTGCTGATCCACCGCGATGGATGGCGTGCCGCCTCCGTCACCGACTTGGCGTGCGAACAGGAATATGGCAAGGACAACTAATACTCCACCCAGCGCCAAAAATATCCACGGAAACTTTTGCTTTTGTTTCTGTCTTTTGTGTTTTTTACTCATAGAGTCTCCTTAATTTTGATATTCAAACTGGAATGAGTAGATGTACGCGATCAGGTCCCAGATTTGTTCTTCCGTGAAGATGGAACCCCACATGGGCATGCCTGTGCCCATGCCGCCGCGTAGAATTTTCCCTTGTAATAATGCGGGGCTCGCGCCAAGCATTCGTTGTGGGTCAGTGAAATCCACGGGGCTCTGCATGATCATGTCCATTGCGCCTTCCATCGTTTGCATGGAGGACTCGCCTGCTGTTGTCAGGTCGTCGGCAAAAACACCGTTGCCTGCACCGTTTTCCCCGTGACAGGCGGCGCAATTCTGGGCATAAAGTTGTTTTCCGTTGGCAAGGGATTCGGACAGGGTGTTGGATCGCCAAATGAAGGCAACCACATCCCACCGTTGAGGTTCGGTCAATGATGTGTTGGATAAATCAAGGAATGCCTGATATGGAGAATTTGAGCGGTAATAATCGAAGGATTGGAGAAATGGGGAATTGGGGATTAATCCCTGACCGCGAATCGCTGATGGTTTTTGGGCTGGCACAACAGGTGCATCGTGCGGCGCGTCAATGTCGAGGTTGAGGGAAACGTAAAGGGGCGGTGAAGCAGGCTCTGAGTCCGATGGCGAGCCGCTGACTTCGATCGTGCCGCGCATCCGCCAGTGGTTGAGTCCGCACCAGCGCGTGCAGTAGAAGGTGTAAATCCCAGGCTTGTCGAATTTCAGTGTGATGTCTGTGACTTTGCCGGGGAGGATATCCACACTTTGCATGTCCATCTGACCGACTGCAAAGCCGTGTACCACATCATCGGAAGTGAGCTTGAGGTGTAACGGCTCGCCGACATTCGCATGGATGATATTCGGACTCCAGCCGCCATACTCAGGCATGCGCGCGTGGATGAGTGGTGTGCGTGCCCAGAAAACCAGCGGTGCGCCAATCACAAGGACTACGCCAGCGTAGACCAAAATACGGGAGATGAGTTCGGAGCGGTTCATAACAATAACCAGAGCATGATTGAGGTGGCGATGAAACAGTAAACGATGACAGGGATGGGCGAGACTTTCACCTCATTTGCGGCTTTCTGTGCGGTGCGTGCCGACCAGATCAGTCCGCCTACCAGCGCAAGTGCTTGCGCGGGTGCAAGAATGGATGTCAACATGGGCTGCCATGCAGTGTTTGCCGTACCGAACAAATTCCAGCCAAGACCAAGCGGGTCGGAGAGTGAGGCAAGGATGTAGGAAGCATTGGTGAGGACGAAGGACAAGCTGAACGCCACCCAGAACATCAAACCCAATGGGATCAGGGTGATTGAGAGCGAAGCAAATCTATGTTTAAGTGTTGCGTTGCCTTTTGTTCCCAGGAGTCCCAAGGTAAAAAAGCCTGGCAGGATGCCAAAGATAATGGAGAGAAAAATACCTGCGTACATGAACCATGCACTTGAACCCACGTTATATGCTGCGTCCTTGAATGTGCCCCACGGACCAAGCAACACACCCGCATAGATGATCGCCGAGCCAAGCATGATAAAGGCTTTGAAGGCTTCATCCATGCGCGTGGAAGGTTTGGCGAGATCAGCCGAGAACGGACGCAGGTTGACGGCGATGTTATCATGCGGACAGGTGCGGATACATTCCATGCAAAGCCCGCAGTAGGTATTCTTTGTCAGTCCGCCAGGGAAGACATCCCACGGACAGCCAAAACCTATTGATGAGCCGTTATAACAAGGCTTGCCTTCACAAGTGACACAGACCTGCTTGTCTTTGATGCGCAATTCGATGGGCGCGGCTTGGGAATACAGACCGATAAATCCACCAACAGGGCAGAGATAGCGGCAAAAGGCACGGCGTTCGAAGATGGCGCCCAGTCCAATGGCGGTAAAGAGCATGGCGGCGAGTATGATGCCTGTGATATTTGGGGTTGTAAGCAGTACGCTGCTGAAAAGTGCAAGAAGAAGAAATGAAATATTTTGCAACCAGATATTACGGAACATCTTTGGCACGCGCAGGTTGAGCCATTTCGGTCGTTTATCTGGCGGAGTGAGGATTGCGCCCCGCTGTAACCATTCTCCTGGCAGCGGGATCGGGCAGATTGCGCACCATCCACGTCCGAAAAAGGGAACCGCGACCAGGATCAGGATCGCCCACCATGCAATCCATACGAAGACAATGCTAAAGTTATGACTCCCAACAGGCGTCCCGATGAGTCCTGCAAGGATGGCAAAGATATATCCGATCAGCATCACAATAAAGACTGCCAATTGCGGGTACCGGCTTTTGAGGGCGTTCTTTATAAAGGGGATACGGGTAAGTTCGATCTTTGTCATGATAAGACTACACTTCTTTTTTTCTGGATATTGTCACACCAAGCACAGCCAATGCTGCCAAACCGACGGAACGATAGAGCCAGTCATTTGTGCCGACCATCAACTTGCCGATCATGAACGGATGCATGGCTCCGCAGGTGACATTGCATCGGAAGCGGAAGGAACCGGGTTTATCAGCGATAAAGGTCAGCGTTTGGGTTTGTCCTGGGTCGGCTTCGAAGGAAATGTCGTAGCCGTCGATGTAGATGCCGTGAACCACATCCGTGCTGACAAGTTCGAGAGTCACGGTGTCGCCTGGATTGACGAAGATTTCGGAGGGAGAATAAGCAAATTGTCCCGCATCAACCTGAAAGGTCCGCGCTTGAGGGGCGACGGTTGGAACAGGCAGAGGTGCGAACGCCACTACCAGTCCAGCCGTCAAAATGAGGAGAAGTGAGAAACGCGGATTCATAAGATCACGGAGTGGTGGACGGTCCGTACCTGGAATAGGTCGC
>CAYPHR010000013.1:10550-12902 GCA_964410375.1 uncultured Anaerolinea sp.
GCATGACATCCTGGGTGATGTCTACGCAGATGGAGCAGCCGAGGGCGTGGTTGTCGAAGATGATCTTCCCGCTGGCATCCACATCCGAAACATAGCAATCGTAATTGGATGTGTGATCGATGCTCCCGCAGCCGCAGTAGCAGGGAATATCCTGCATGATGTCAGGGTTGGCAGCGTTGAACTGGTATGCCGTCTGCACAGTCACAGGCGCGGACTGTACCTCCGCAGGCATTTGGTCGAGCGGTATCATCTGCAAGTTGCTCGAATTGCCTTGCGTCGAGCAGGCAGAAATTGCAGTGGTCAGTAAGACTGCAATAAGGGAGATGAGCAGGAACTTGTTTGTCTTTGAAAACATAAAGGGTCCTCCGTGTTCGGATGACCCTATGGTAGTCTGACCACCAAGTCCGCTCCAGCGCAGTATGGCGGGAAGGGATATGCGCCAAATGGCTTATGATGAATGTCATCTGTCGCAACAGATCATTTACGATGGAATCACCTGAGCCTGATAATGGTGACGACCGTCGTTCCCCGACCCAGCCACCGCCTGAACAAGCATCTCGGCGGAGACCTTCTCTTCATCGAAGTACACCTCCGCCATTCGCATGTTCAACAGCACTTCGGCGTCATGGACGCCGTCCAGTAGTAAAAGTCCATTGCGTACCCGTGTGGCACAATTGGGACAGCCCATCCCTGAAACAGAGAGCAGGATTCGGCTGGCAGACTGGATGACATGGTTCATCAGCACGGGCTTTTGGATCGGTTCAACGTGGCAGTTATCGCTCATGATGGTATTTTCCTCTCAATTGTATTGTTTTATTGGATAGTGTTGGACTTTCCTTGCCTTCTCGCCCAATTCGGGTTTGGCATAGGTCTTTGGTGAACGTTCAAACTGCGCCTGACACTGCGGACAGCACAGAAAGTAGTTCACACCTTCAAACTCAATGGTGATATGGGCTTTGCCGCGGTTGATGCGTTTACCGCATACGGGGTCTTTGAATGACATGTTGATACTCCTTGTATGGTGATCAGACGGTTGAATTGTATAGACTCTGCAGAAAATTTCGAGGTGCAGAATGGCTCAAATTCAATACAGGTAGAAATGCCTATAGAATTGACTGTGAAGAAAGAAAAACTTCCGAGACGCGGGTCTCAGAAGTTTCAAGACGACAATGCGCTTCATTTGCGCCGGAACAGCAACCCAGGCTGCCAGGGCGTGCCCACTTGCACCAATAGCCAACGATCCAGACCGATCCAGCCAGCGGTCTTCCACGCCAGAACAAGTAGAACCGAAAGAATCAGGAAGACAGGATTGACAGAGGCGGTCCCCGCCATCATGAAATTCCAATTCATGAAACCGCCAACGAAGGCGGAGAACCCGATAAAGATGCCCAGGATTAACGCTGCCCCCACCAGAAGTTCGCCAATAGTAACAAGTTTGGCAAACCAGACGTAATTGCCGCTGTCCAGCATAAATTGGATGAAATTGCGATACCAGTCGAAGGCGATCAGCGGACGGGCGGGTGCATCGGGAATGATTAAAGCGCGCTCCCAAAAACCTTTCAGCGCAGTGCCGCCCTGCATCCAGGCGGGATTGGCGATCTTGCCCCAGCCGGATTCGATCCACTGGTATCCCAGATAGAGGCGGATGATGAGCCAGAGCCAGGCAAACGACTTGCTTTCGAACAAGGTCTTCGTAAATGGGATATCTGCGAGTTGATATCCCCTGGGCATGGTTTGAGTAGTCATTTTTACTCCTTTGAGGATAAATTTTGTCTTTCTTTAATCTCATATTACATCCTGCCAACAATAAAAAACAGCGCATTTTCACTTGTTTCGAAATGCGCTGTTCGGCTTGTGTGATTTGTCACGTCAATGCCGCGATTTGTCATATCACAATCATACGGGATGTTCGACCTCACCTGCCATGAACGGATCGGGGTCCAAGAGGAATGCATCCAGGCACGCCTGCGTGCAGAAAAATACTATTTCGCCGCGATGCTCTGCGCTTGGATACATGGAGGGATCTTTTATCTGTCCGCCGCAGGCGGTAAGGAATTTGGGTTCGTCAGAAGGGGATGGTGTCTTATTTTGATCCAAGGTCATCGATCCTTTTTGAAGTGATGCTGATATTCATTCCTGAGCCGGAAGAGTGTCACAGCGACTGCCGTTCCAATCATGCCAGCCAGAACCACCAGGCTGGAAGCAGAGCCAAACAAGACCTTCCAAAATACGGCAAACAGGATCACGCCAATGACAAATGCCGCAATGTAGGAAATGTTTGGCATATGAGTTTTTCCTTGTTTCATGCTGGAAATTCCTTTCGCAATTATTCTACAATCAACTTGCCTCGCA
>CAYPHR010000013.1:12912-24056 GCA_964410375.1 uncultured Anaerolinea sp.
TGAATTCCATTGTTACTTGTTCGCCTTCGGGTAACAGCGCATGTTGATTGAAGTCGGGCAACAGCACCTGTTCCGAGCACGTGGAGCTTTCCTGACGCGTGAACGTCAGTCGCACGGGGCGTCCTTTCTGCACCACGATCACATCGGGTGTATATCCGCCTTTGACCGTGATCGCCACCTCCTGTGCACCGGAAGCAGCCACCACTGCACGGGTTTGTGCTTTTGGCGCGAACCAGAAATACCAGGCAATTAAAATAGTAAGTATGAACCCCGAAAGGAAAACCAAGATTTGCAATGTATTCATGCTTAACCTCCTACTTCGCGCTGTACTTCGACTTGAACCCGCGCAAGCGATTGGCATTGCCGACAACCGTCACCGATGAGAATGCCATTGCCGCGCCTGCGATCAGCGGGTTGAGCAGCAGACCAAGGAACGGATAGAACAAACCCATCGCGACGGGAATGCCGAGCGTGTTGTAGATCCATGCGCCGAAAAGATTCTCGTAGATGTTTTTCATTGTCGCGCGGCTGACCTCAATGGCAGTGACCACACCTTTCAGACTGCCTTTGATCAACGTAATGTCCGAAGCTTCGATGGCAACATCCGTGCCTGTGCCAATGGCAAAACCGACATCCGCCTGTGCCAGCGCAGGCGCATCGTTGATGCCATCCCCAACCATAGCAACCTTTTTGTTTTCCGCTTGGAGAAGATGGACATTATTGGCTTTGTCTTCTGGCAATACTTCCGCCAGCACACGAGTGATCCCAACCTTGCGGGCGATCGCTTCGGCGGTGCGGCGGTTGTCGCCCGTGATCATCACAACCTCGATACCCATACCTTGCAGGGCTTTGATGGCTTCCGCCGAGTCATCCTTGACCGTGTCCGCCACGGCGATAAGTCCGGCAGCTTTGCCATCCAGGGCAACAAACATCGGGGTCTTGCCGTCATCGGCAAGCGATTTGGATTTTTCTTCCAATCCGTCCAGTGCAAGCTTCTCACGGTTCATCAACTTGAGATTGCCGATCAAAACTCTACTTCCTTCGACTTTAGCCGAGACGCCATGACCCGGGATGGCTTCAAAATCCTCGACTTCCGCCAATTCAATCTTGCGCGCCTGCGCGCCGTCCACAATGGCTTGCGCCAGAGGATGCTCGCTTACCTTCTCGACCGAAGCCACCAGGCGCAACATCTGATCGCCACTACCATTCAGGGAATTGGCAAGGATGACATCGGTCAATTCGGGCTTTCCCTTTGTGATTGTGCCGGTCTTGTCCAGTACCACGGTTTGTATGGCACGCGCTGTTTGCAGCGCCTCCCCCGAACGGATCAGGATGCCATGCTCGGCACCCTTGCCGATCCCGACCATCAGGCTCATCGGTGTGGCAAGCCCCAGCGCACAGGGACAGGCAATGATAAGCACGGTTACGCTGGTGACGAGTGCATATACCAATTGCGGCTGGGGTCCGATTACGAACCAGATGACAAAGGTCCACACCGCGAGGATCATCACGGTGGGGACGAAATACCCCGAAATGACATCCACCAGTCTTGCAATTGGCGCTTTGGAATTCTGTGCATCCTGCACCATTTTGACGATTTGAGCCAGGGCAGTATCCTTGCCGACCTTTGTGGCGCGGAATTTGAATGCGCCTGTCTTGTTGAGTGTTGCGCCAATAACCTCATCACCTTGCTGCTTGGAGACAGGCAGTGATTCACCCGTTAACATGGACTCATCCACCGCAGAACCGCCATCGACGATGACCCCGTCTACGGGAACCTTCTCGCCAGGGCGGACTTGGATGATGTCACCGACCAGCACTTCTTCGACGGGCAGGTCGAATTCCCTCCCATCGCGAATCACGCGGGCGGTCTTTGCCTGCAATCCCAACAACTTCTTGATCGCCGCGCTGGATTGTCCCTTGGCGCGTAACTCCAAAGCCTGGCCTAAAACCACCAGGGCGATCACCACTGCAACGACATCGTAAAACGGCTCGGATGTCCCTTCGGGAAACACGGACGGAAACGTGATGGCAAACGTCGAATATAACCAGGCCGCCCCTGTCCCGATTGCGATCAGTGTATTCATGTTCGCCGAGCGATGTTTGAATGATGCCCACGCGCCTGTGAAAAAATCATATCCCGAGTAGAACAGTACAGGCAGGGTGATCATCCCCGATACAATCCAAGCCCAACGGATGGATTCCATCGACATCTCGCGAATGAGCGGCACATATTCAGGATAGGCAAACAACAGCACCGGCAGGGAAACAATTGCAGCATACCAGAACTTCCTCATCAGGCGGCGATATTCACGGGCGTGGGCCTCCTCCTGTTTGTCCACTGGCGCGTCGCTAATGGCTTGACGTGGGTTGTATCCCCATGCCTCGATAGCTGCGTTCAATTGTTCAAGGGTCGTCTTTTGAGGGAGGTAATCCACGCTCGCCTCCTGGGTGGCGATATTGACGGTCGCGCTCAAAACGCCATCCGTGGATTTCAGTTCATCCTCGATGAATTTCACGCAGGAGGCGCAGCGCAGGTTCTCGATCCCGATCTTGACGTTCGACCCGCCCGGTTGATAGCCAGCCGAGCGGATCACCGCCGCCATTTGCTGGATATTCACTTTTTTTGAATCATATTCCACTTGCAGTACGCCCGCCCCCGCATTGGTGGTTACTTGATGGACGCCTTCCAGGGTGAGCAGACCGGCTTCAAGGTTGGGAACTGGCTTATAGAATGGCAGGTCGGCAACGGGTAGTCCGATGCGGTTAAGGGTTCGCTCAGGGTTGAAACCCGTCGTCGCGGAAGTCATCACATAATGATGCGGATCCTCATCAAACTGATCCAAGCAGGATCGGGAGCAAAAATAAAACGTCTGCCCCATGTGTTCGCGCTGGCCGACGGCGCCTTGGGGCTCGATTTCCATTCCACAAACAGGATCACGGACAGTCATGGTTGCCTACCTTTTATAAAGATGCCTATAGTGTATATCCGTTGGACTATGCAAGGGAGCGGTTTTCAGCCTGATTGCATATAAGCAAAATAGCCTATCTTTCGATAGGCTATCAGGGCGCATGAGGCTGGCATTATTTCAAGGAGGTGCCGCAGTACGGGCAATTCTGCCAGTCGGCTTGAGTACCTTTTCCACAGTTGGGGCAGGACGTCAGGGATGAAGTCTGGGAAGTATTGCCTGTATTTCGCATCAGGGACGCAACCCCGAATACAATGAATGCAATGATACCAACGGGCACAAGCCACATAAATAGCATACCAAATCCCATCCCAAGCCATCCAATGGGGGAATAACCCCAGTTGCCCATCATGCCCATGCCGCGATACCCCCAGCCGCCAAACATACCTGCTCCAAATAGAATCGAGACAGCAAGAAGTCCTACGGTTGCAACAGTCCACCAGTTTGTAGTTTTCATTTTCTATTCTCCTTTCAGGTTGAATTCAAGAATATCATTTGAAGTTGAAGGCTTTGTAATGTTTGTGTAAAGAGGGAATGAAGTTTTCACCTAAAAAAGAGCGGCTTGTTCGTGTCATCGAACAAGCCGTTTGGTGAATTTAGTGTTGATGTTCGGTCTCTTTGCCGAGATATTTTTCAGGGTTTTCATCGAAGGCTTTTTTACATCCGAGCGAACAGAAGTAATAGATCTGTCCATTGTATTCGGATGTGCCGGCAGCGGTGGCGGGATCGATATCCATGTGGCAAACGGGATCATGCACAGTGGTAGTCATAAGTTGGTCTCCTATTCCTTGAATTATGCAATTAATAGACAGTCGCAACCAGAGCCATATTACTGCTGTCTTCATGGGCAATTCTGCCTACCCTACTGCTCAATCTGGTACCCCGCCTGTTCCCATGCCACCATGCCGCCGTTGAAATTCCAGATATTTGTATACCCAAGCGAAACAAGTTCTGTCGCCGCAATTTCGCTCATGCGCCCGCTGCGGCAGTACAGCACAATCATTGCATCCTTATCTGCGGGGAGTTGATTTAAATATTCAGGCACACTGATCTGATTATAGGGAATGGACAGGTCTGTGTCTGGGATATTGCCTGTAAATGGGATATGCACATTGACAAGGACAAAATCCTTGTTTTTCAACATAAGGCTCAGTTCGTTCGGTGCAATATTTTGGTATGAACCGCCGTTCCCATTGACCCGTTCCCCAGTAACAGTTTCCGGCTGGCAGGCAACAAGCATGATAAAGATCAGCACGATAAGGTATGACCTTTTCATTTGCCAGTGCTTTGTATCGTATGTCCACTCAGGTAACCGAGATAGGCGGGCACAAGTGGAAGTACGCAGGGTGAAAGGAAGGACAACAGCCCGGCAATAATGGCGGTGAAGTACGTTGGCGCAGCGGAGAACAGGGTGAACCTCTCAATATACAGACCATTCTTGAATGCCCAGATCGCGATCAGGCTCATCGTGTTGGTCATCAATAAAAATCCAATGGTGATGATGAATATGCCGCTGGCAAACTTGAAGTATTTCTGATAAGGTCGCATGCGATTGATCCAGCCGGAGGCGCGTTCCAAGCCGAGTGCCATCACGAGAAAAGGGATGCCCAGGCCCAGCGAATACCCCGAGGACAGCCACATCGCCTGACCGACAGTCTGCTGGCTGAGACCCATCGTCAGGATCGCGCCCAGCGTCGCGCCAATGCACGGACTCCATCCTGCAGCGAAGAAAATGCCCATTAATGTGGACCCGCCATACGTCCCACGCGGGCCCGAGTATTCGGCGCGCGTGTCGGCATAGAACCAGGGAATACGGATCACCCCCAGTGTTGCCAATCCGAAGGTTATGACGACCACGCCGCCGATCTGCGCAATAATCTGTTTATACATCCCAAACAGCTGCCCCAGCACGGTCACTGAGCCGCCCCAGCCGATCACAAAGACCAGCGAGAATCCGAGGATAAAGAGCAGGGCGTGCAAAACTATTTTCAATCTTTCAGTGTAGGAGGGAAAGGGGGAACTGACAGCACCAGTGGTCATGAGTTTTCCTGTTCGATAAGGATATATATAACACTATGATACGCAAATCCCGCCCCTGTATGAGCGCAGGATGGCGGGAAAGGGAATAAGCAGAATGGCTTATGAGTTTTATCGCTTCACAATCAGGATCCTTCGGCTTCGCTCACATTGTTCCGACGCTTTTCGGGAGGGCAAGCCTCAGCCTGGTGCCCTTTCCCAAAGCAGATTCAATTTCCAGCCTTGCCCCGATCAAGTTCACGCGTTCGTGAATTCCAAGCAGCCCAAAGTGCCCGCTGGGCGCGAATTCGGTCGGACTGGCTGGGGCGACAAAGCCGTTGCCGTTGTCCTCGACCACCAGGGTTATTTCTGAATCAGTATAATGGATGGACAACTCGGCGCGGGTCGCATGGGAATGTTTGATCACATTATTGAGCGCTTCCTGCGCGATGCGATACAGCGACAGTTCCACTTCGCGCGAGAGACGACGTTCGTCCCCATTCTTTTGAAATTCCACGGTCAAGGAATTGATTTGGCTGATTTCCCGCGCCAGCATTTCCAGTGCGGTGACCAGCCCCAGGTCTTCAAGATAAATGGGGCGCAACGCCCGCGTCAGGCGGCGCAAATTTTCAATGGTTTGTTCGGCGAGCGTTTCCAATTCCTTGAGCGCTTGTTTGCCGTTTTGATCCTTGACCGATTTCCACGCGAGTTGTACGCGCTGTTTCAGGGCGATCACAGCCTGGATCGTATCATCATGCAATTCACGTGCGAGACGGTTCCGCTCCTCCTCCTGCGCCAGGGTGATCGCGCCAATGTAGTCGTGCAGCCCATCCTGCGCCGCCTGCACCTTGCGGGACATTTCGACTAGTTCCGCCTGGAGATGCCGTACTTCGGAGATGCCTCCGACCGGCTCCTTGATGGCTTCGAAATTGCCCCACGCCAGTGCAGCAGCTTTGGCTTCGAGTTTTTGCAATGGCTGGACGATCTGTTTTGCGCCGAACCAGATGGCGATCAATGCCAGAATGAATGCAGGCACAATGACCAGCGGCGCCATTTGGGTCAATTGAAGGGAGGGGCTGATCACCATTGCCCATTCCTCCTCCGTGATCAATGCCCAGCCTGCCGCCTCAATCGGGCTGTAGGCGACCACATGCTCTGTCGAACCCTTCTTCACATAGAGAACGCCATGCTCTCCCGCCAACGCTTCATGTACGCCGGGATGATCCGCCTCCAGGCTTTCCTGCCCGGGCACACCGCTTGCAAAAAGCAACCGACGGGAACCATCCAACAGATAGATGGTCACATGACTGCCGGCCGGGTAGGTAGGGGATAGTGTTTCGGAAGCAAGCGCCTCGGGTGAAAATGCGCCTGCCACGATCACCTCACGGGAGGTGGAATACGCCGAGATGATCACGAAAATTTGAGAGGAACTGGGATCACGAAATGGATCGGAGAATATTGGTCCTGGGTCGGTGGCGGAAGCGAGCGTCATTGTGTTGGAGCTTTGAGACACCCATCCCCAAAATCCTTCATTGCTCTTATGCTCAAGCAACTGTCCATCCGAATTTAGAAATGCAATCCCCCCGTTGAAGTCCCTGGCAAGGTCGGTTGTGGTGGCGAAGATTCCCTGGAAAGGGAGGTTTTCCGATGCCAGCACCGCCATGCTGGTTATGGTCGCCATGCGGTGGTGCAGTTCGGATTGTAGGGCGGCGGCGGCGGATTGGACCGCCCGCTCGTCACGCTCCCCGACCAGGGCACGCATATCCTGCTGGTGCATGTTGACGCCGCCAAATGCGATGAGCAACAACAATAACGTCAGCGGCAGGATGGTCGCTGCAAAGAGTTGTGTCAGACCGCGCCAGCCCGGCAGGAAATGTTTCATTCGTCCGTG
Organism: uncultured Anaerolinea sp.; assembly: GCA_964410375.1. Classification (GTDB taxonomy): domain Bacteria; phylum Chloroflexota; class Anaerolineae; order Anaerolineales; family Villigracilaceae; genus Villigracilis. The sequence goes on from CAYPHR010000013.1 coordinate 19,789, forward strand.
AAATTACCTGAACTTTGCGAGATCAGACCCAGTGATACGCCGCGCATGACGGCTTCGGTGCGGCTGCCGGCTTGCAGTTTGGCGAAGATGTGCGCAAGATGTCCCTGCACGGTGCGGTCACTGATGCTGAGCTGCACGCCGATGGCTTTGTTGGTATAGCCTTTTGCCGCCAGCCGGAGCACATCGAGTTCGCGGTCGGTCAGCGGCTCAATGATATTCTTTTCGGGTCCCTTGAAGATATTTGTCATCAACTTGCGCGTGATGTTCGGGTCGAGCGCGGACTTGCCCTCATGGACATCGCGCACGGCTTGTATCAACTCGTCCGCTTGGCCCGTTTTAAGGACGTATCCGTTCGCACCTGCCTGCAAGACCGCCATCACATACGGGTCGTCGTCATACGCCGTGAGGATCAAAACGCCCACCTCGGGCAGATGCGTCCGCACCCAGCGCGTCACTTCGATTCCGCTGGCTTTCGGCATTTGGATATCGAGCACTGCGACATCGGGTTTGTGTTTCTGGATAAGCGCCTGCGCCTCTTCGCCGTCTCCCGCCTCGGCAATGACCTGGAGGTCGCTTGCGCCTTCAAGCAATTGTCTCACGCCCGCGCGGACGATGTGATGGTCATCCGCCAGAAGGAGTCGGATTTTTGTTCTTGATTTGTTCGATGACTTTGCCATAATCCAATTTCTCCAGTTCACGTTCAAGTGCCTGAGTTTGAAAGACGTAAGGGAAGACGAGCCAGACGATTCCCAGACCAGCCAAAAGTCCGGTGACGAAGCGCATGATGGAGTTGAACGATCCGAGCGCGTCGCCCGCATAGAACGCCGCGGGCAGTGAGCTATTCGTCAATGTCGCCAGCCATGCATTTGTATCACGGAATCCCTGTCCGATGCCAGCCAGGTCGCTGACCGCATGAGTGATGCCATCCACGGCGATCGGGAGGAGCAGAAGCGAAAAAAACCACCAGGAGATGGGTTTGATCCCGCGGCGAAACGGATACCAGAGCAAGGCAAAGAACCAGACGCTGGTGTAGAACGAGATCATGCGGTCCGACCAGGCGACCTTCCACCCCATCGCTTCGTTTCCGATGAACTGGCGAAGGATCATCGGGTTGCTGGTATTTTGCCATGCGGCTTGGATTTCGCCCAGTGAATACATCGTCTGCCCGCCAAACCAGAAGAAGGAACGCTCTGGCAATTGGTGGCAAAAGAAGGAGTAAATGAAATAGACCGCCCGGCCCGCGCCCGTCCATCCGAGTTGCATGAAGACGGGCGCGAGGAAGGGCACGAACACCCACAGACCATAGACGATCAGGAAGGTCTCAAACCAATGGACGCTGATCCATTGAAAAACATTGGTTTTTGAATGAGTGTTCATGGTTTCAAGTCACCTTTCACTTATTGGATCCTGATATCGATATCTTCCTTATGGTCCAGCCCATCCTTGCGGACATAGACGGTCAGCCTCCAGTTGCCACTCATGCTGAAGTTGGCATTGATGGCATACCTGCCGCTGCCCTGGTCGGTTGCCGCGCCGCCCATCGTCATGCCCGTCATATCAATGTGATCGGCGGAGACATCCACGCTCGCACCTTCGATGGGGTTGCCACCTCCATCCGTGATGGTCAAAATCAATTCCACGTCGCCCATCATCGCGGGACTGGGATTGGTCTCTACCTGGATATTGACATCGTTCGATGATCCAGATTCGACCGGGACAGCAGGCTGTACGGACCCACCGCAAGCCGCCAGCACAGTCGCCAACGCAACAACCATACTGATAAAGAACATCTTACGCATTTTTACTCTCTCCTTGTACATTTTTTTATTCAACGACTTCGATCATCAACATCAAACCGCCAGGCTCGACGTTATCGTTGGTGGTGTGATGCAGGATGTGGCAGTGCAACATCCATTGCCCCGTCTCCGTGGCGATGAACTCGATGTCGTAGCGTTCACCGGGCGCGACGCTGACCGTGTCCTTCGTCAATTGCGCCGCCTCAGGCACGGGATGTCCATCCGTAGCCACGATCTTGAACGGGACACCGTGCAGGTGCATGGGATGGATGAACTGCCCGATGGCGATGAACCGCAATCGCACGCGATCGCCCTTCTTCACAGTGATCATCTCCGTATCGGGGAATGCCTTGCCGTTGATCGTGAAGTAATTTGGCTCCATCCCGCTCATTGGCATGGCGGCAAATGTCTGCCCGCCCGTGAAAAGCCACTCGGAGATCATCAACACCTCGTCCACGGCAGGCGGATCGGCTTCGGGTTCCAGAGGGTCGATGATGAACGGTGCGTACAGCCCCGCCATCACCTGAATGTCACCTTCGTAATGCGAGTGATACATGAACGTCCCTGCGGGTTTGGCAGTGAATTCGTAAGTAAATGTCTCTCCCGGCAATATGGGATCCTGCGTAACGCCCGGCACACCGTCCATCGCGTTCGGGACTTCGACTCCATGCCAGTGGATCGTCGTCGGATGCGGCAACTCGTTTCTGACCACAATCCGAACCTGATCCCCCTCCGTAACGCGGATCATTGGTCCGGGCACGGTTCCGTTGTACGTGTAGGCTGTGATCGTCACCCCATCCAGGATTTCCCATCGAACGGCTTTGGTTGTCAGCTCGAAGACCTTGACACCATCCTCCACTCGATATTCGAGCGGCTGCCCGCCTTTGGTATCGGCGGCAGGTTCGACGTTCGGCGCAGTGATCGGTGACATCATGTGCATCGCTTCGGGATTCTCCGCCATCATGCTGCCAGGGGTGGGTGTGGCGTCCGTCATGATATTGTCCTGCATGGGTATGGTGTTCGGCGCCCCGGCAGGCGCACACGCCGACAGCACCAACGCCAAACCCGTAATCAAAAATAACCTTACTTTCTTCATCAAGGTTCCTCTCCAAAAATTGGAATAGCCATTGACTGTAAAGAATCACTCGTCTTCAAACCAGCGCAATTTGACGCAGGAGGACATAGGCAAAATTGCCTATCCATCCTGTGGGGCGGTGATGGGCGCTTGCGCAAGTGCCTGCCTTATCTCAGCGGTAAGTTTTGCGTCGATCCCCTGGCGTGGATTATCAACAATCGAAAGCCAGGTTTGCCCGTTCTTGCCGTGTAAAATAAGGGTCAAAGGTTTGGGGGCTTCGCCATAGACCAGCACGACCACCATCTGGCAATCGCATACATTCGTTCCGTGATTCGGGCAGGAGCACTCATGCATACCAGCCCGCGCCGCGCTCAAATCGAATGTTTGCACAGGACGCAAGCCAGCCTTCTGTAGCTGTTTATTCATCCACTGCAATGCTTCGCCGCAGGGTTGGGAAACTGACAGGAATGGTGAAACATTCATACACACCTCAAGTTGATGGGGTCATTGTACGGTTTCACTCCACGAATACTCAGGGCTGCATCACTTATTTCCCCGTAAGCAATATTGCCTATCGTCCTGAACCGCCATCCAGCGCAAGGCAACCGCTTGGGAAAAGGCTATGATGGAAGAAAAGGAGACGGATATGTCTCACAATCAGAACTTCAGCCGCCGCGACTTCATCAAGACAACCACCGTCATCATCGGTGGTTGTATAGGCGTTGCCATCGGAATCCCTTCCATCGTATACCTGCTCTCACCGTCCCTGCGCGAGACCGGGAACGATTCGCTGATTGACCTCGGTCCACTCGAGAACTATCCCATTGGTGTCCCCACCCGATACGATTTCACGCTGACCAGGGTCAACGGTTGGGAGCGCACCGCGACCAATTACGGCTTGTATGTCGTCCGAAGGAACGAAGAGGAAGCGCGTGTCTTTTCCGATATATGCACCCATCTTGGCTGCCGTGTGACGTGGCAGCCCGACCAGGAACATTACATCAGTCCCTGCCACGATGGACACTTCGATGTTTTGGGTAATGTGATCAGCGGACCGCCTCCGCGTCCGCTGGATGAATTCGCAACGGAAATGGAAAATGGAAATTTGTTCGTTATCCTCCCACCTTTCAAACGGGAGGGATGAAGGAAGGTTCAAATGCATAAACGTCAGATCTGGATCATGTTGCTTTGCTGCCTGATTCCCATTCTGGGTCTAGCAGCCGTCTCTCTCCTGAAAATTCCCGTTAATACAGTCGTCTATGTGGGGCTGGCATTGCTTTGCCCGCTGGCGCATTTTTTCATGATGGGCAATATGCACAATCACAACAGCCAGCCGGATCAACATCACGATCATTCCGTCCATGACAAGACATCCACTCACTCGCCGTGATTTTCTA
>CAYPHR010000014.1:0-11464 GCA_964410375.1 uncultured Anaerolinea sp.
ACGCCTTCCCCCCTGTTTTTTTTTAATAACCCGACGCCTTTAAAAAAGTTTGGTGGGGTGCGCCACACATCGCCCACCCCACTTTTCTTGCCAATGGTATTACGAACTAGGGGTAGATCTTCTTGGGGTTCGGGTTGGCTTCATCCTGCGGGTTCCAGGAGGCGGGATCCGCACTCGTGATCTCGTAGATCGCGATCACAGGGGCGCCGCAGTCACCGGACGGGGAGCAGGAGAGCGAGCCGGTCACACCCTGGAAGTTCTGGGTGGCGTAGATGGCATCGCGCAGAGCCTGGCGGGGAACGAAAATGGTTCCATCATCTTGCACGACGGCAACCGCTTCGAGGGCGGCGAACAGAATGTTCGCGGCATCATAGGCGTGTGCGTGGAAGACAGAGAGCGGAGCGCCGCCGTACTTGGCGTTGTGCTTCTCGATGAACTCAGGATAACCGCCGGGGAAGGCGCCGAAGTCCGGGCTGGAGAGGTACATGCCTACGGTGTTTTCGCCGCCTGCTTCGAGGAAGTCGGCAGTGAAGATACCATCGGAGCCGGCGATCTTGACATCTTCGAGACCGGCAACATCACGGATCTGGTTGACGATAAAACCACCGCCGGCAACGAACACCGGGAAGTACACGAACTCAGGCTGGGCAGCGGCGATCGTGGTCAGAACAGGGCGCATGTCGGTGGCGTCTCTGGCGACTGCTTCCTGAGCAACAACTTCACCGCCGAGGGCGGCGAATTCGTCTGCGAAGACCTGCTGGAGGGCTTCCGCATAGGCGGAGCCGTCATGGATGGTGGCAGCCTTGCGGACGCCAAGAACGTTGTAGGCAAATTCAGCCACAGCCTTGCCCTGGAAGGCATCGCTGTGCGCAGTGCGGAGATAACCGGCGTAGTCAGGACCGCGGTTCGGATCGGTCAACACCGGGCGGGTGTTGGCGGGGGAGATGGTGGTCAAACCAGCATTGGTGATCGCAGCGATACCGCCGACGGTTTCATCCGAGCAGGTGGAGCCAACCAAGCCGACGATCGACGTATCGGTCGCAAGCTTCTGCGCGGCAGTGGCGCCGCCTTCAGGCGTGCACAAGCCGTCTTCGGTGGTCAGCAGGATGTCATGACCAAAAAGCTGTCCGCCGCGATCGTCAATGGCGATCTCGACGCCGCGCTTGGAATCTTCACCGAGGCTGCTGTCAGCGCCGGAGAGAACGCCCCAGAAGGCAACGTGGACGGGTTCATCGGGTCCGATGGTCACACAGCCGAGCGGGTCGGTGCATTCATAGCCGGCAGTGTCACCACCGCTGCCGGTGTCACCACCGCTGCCGGTGTCACCACCGCTGCCGGTGTCACCACCGGCGGCGCCGCCGCCACATGCGGCGAGCACCATGCTGGCGATCACCAGCAACGAAAGTAAAGCGAGCAAACGCTTATTCATTATCTTACTCCTCCAAATTATGTTAGGTGAATCAATTGTCCCGCACATGCGGGTGGACAGACAAACAGCAGACAAAACTATCTTATGTCAGCCTCACCTCCTTCCATTCGGATTGGTCGTCTTCAATTAAAAGAAAGCCCAAAAAAACCCTGTTTTGGATTTTTTTAAGGCTTAATCCTTTTACACCAGTAATTATTAAAGCCCATTTATATTTAAGCGGCAATAATAAGTCGGATTTCGGTACAGGTCAAGCCTTTGTGTATAGACTTTTAATAATCTCAAAGCTTCAGTTTTTTTCGTGCGGCTTATAGAGCAGTTGTTCGCGGATGCGCAGGTCGGTGTTGCGGATCTTCATCGCAAGGTCCGCCGCGAGGTTGTACATCAGGCGGTAGCCCAGTTGCGGATAGGTTTCGCACAACATAATCAGCTTGTCACGCTGGATCACCAACAGACGGGTGTCCTTTTGGGCGGCGCGCGCCGAAGCGGACCGAAGCCCCTCGTCCACCAGCGCCACTTCCCCGAACGATTGTCCCCTGCGCAGCCGCGCCACCGCCGTCTCATTCTTGCCATTCCCTGCAGTAATGCGGTTGATCAAAATGTCCACCTCGCCCTGCACGATCACGTACAACTCGTTGCTGCTGCTGTTTTCCTGGAAGATCGTCTCATTCGCGTTAAACACGACCTCCTGGCACACATTACCCACCATCTCCAACTGGGTCGGAGTGAATTGATAGAAGATATCGCTTTGTTTCAAGAAGTTGACGATATTATCCATATCAGGAAAATCCTTTTCACGAGTGTAGCATATTCACAAAGACAGTGCAACGCGTCTTTCTACGGGTAGGCTTGGATCAACCAGTCAAGCGGATCCACCTGGACGCCGTTGACCCACAATTCCCAGTGCAGGTGTGCGCCTGTCACGCGCCCCGTCGCCCCCACGAGACCAATGACCTCGCCCTGCCCGACCATCTGCCCAACTTGAACCTGGATCGCGGACTGATGCCAGAACCCGCTGTAAACCCCCCAACCATGGTCAATCACTGTTGCGTTACCGCGCACCGTCCACGGACCCGCAAAAACCACTTGCCCCGCCGCTGGTGAAGTAATCGGGAGTCCCTCGCCGCCGCCAAAATCCAGCCCGGTGTGAAAGCCTGAGATGGTCAGACCAGTTCCCTGTCCGATGTAGGTGCGGCGGTTTCCATATCGTGAGGTGAAATACGTGGATTCAGCGTAGGAAATGGCAGGAGAGAGGAAGGTCCCTGTCCATAATTTGGTTGGGGTGGCGGGAGTGGTGATGCCGACCAGGAGCTCCTGCTCCGGTTCGGTGGAGGCGGGGTCGATCGTGGCGGCATCCACATAAAGCAGAGGGTCATCGGGATAATTGCCCGAAATGATGAGAATGAATTGCTCGTAGGATTGCTGGCTTCCATCGGGCAGAGTGGCATCCAACCGCAAGGGATACACGCCCGGATCGAGCAAAGCGTGAACGCCCTGCAACGCGACCTGTGTTCCATCGTCGTTCGGGAAGAAATTCAGTGGACGGTCCACCAGCACGCCGCCAAGCGTAACTCCGGGCTGGGTTGTGACCCTGATGACGCCTGTGCCGCCCTGTTTGATTGGCAGGCTGCGGATTTCCGCATTGATGAATGCAGACGGCAATCCGCTTGTACTGCCGCCGCTGTCTTCGCCGGGAGCAAAGAGCGTGTCGTTTGGAAGCCCATCCCACGACCCTGCCAGTCCGTTGATGTCGGCAAGCGCCCAGACGTTCGTATTACTTCTAACCGCTACTTCCAGCAGGGATTCTCCCGCCGTGGGCGAAACGCGCTTGTTGTTTGCGTTCTGCTCCTGCACTGGGACGATCATGCTCACGCCCACATAAAACTCACTTGGGCTGACCACGCGGTTGAGTTTCTTGAACAGGTCTTCTGGAACCTGCGTCCTGCGGATGAGACTGCGATAGGAATCGCCGAAGTTGATGAATTCGGTGCTAAGGATGCCTGTTACTCCTTCCAAGCCGGGGATGATGAGTTGCTGTCCCGCTGCCAGTTGGTTTGGATTCGAGATATTGTTGGCGGTCATCAACTCATTCAAAGTGACATTGAAGCGCGAAGCAATGGAGGACAGGCTGTCACCGGGTTGGACAATGTAAATGGGACCTGTTGCATCCTGCGCCTGGGCGGGGTGGAACGGAAATATTGCAAGTAAAAGAAGAATAATGAACGCTTGCTTACGCATCTTTGAATTCGACCTTGTCCCCGATTTCGTAATCCTGCCAGCGGTCCGGGTGGATCTCCAGCGTGTATTTTGCATCCGCTTTGGGGAGGTAGGCGGGACGCCATGATTTTGCAATGACCTTATCCACCACCGTCATGCCGGAGTTGATCCAGAAGACTGCCAGATCGAACGGGACGAAGAACATATGGATGGACGTGTCGAGGCGTGAATCACGCTTCTCGACCAGAAGCAAGCCCTCGTCAGGAGAGAGGCGGGAGCGGAACATTAATCCGCGCAGTTTGCAGAGGAATGAGTCGCAAAATCCCACACGAGCGGGCTGCGCGAGAGACCGGGTCAGGTTGATGATGTGGATGGGGCGGGGCATGGTTTTATTATGAAAACAGGGCGGCGTACCCGCCGCCCTGTCTGGTTGATCGTTTACGGTGTGCGTTGACTGAAGACCTTGTCCACGCTGTCCATCAGTTCCTGCGGGCTGAACGGTTTGGCGATGTAGTCATCCACTTTTGCGATGTGCAAGCCGAGCACTTTGTCGATATTCTGCGCTTTGGCGGTGACGACGATGACGGGGATGTCGCGCGTGGCAGTGTCCGCCTTCATTTGTTGGTATACTTCCCAGCCATCCATGTCGGGCATCATGAGATCGAGCAGCACGAGGTCTGGAAGAATTTCGCGCACCAGCCGGATCCCCTCCATTCCGCCTGCCGCGCCATGCACATCAAACCCTCTGCGCCCCAAAATAAGCCTGATCAGATCGATCATTTCAGGTTCATCTTCGATACAGAGAATTTTCTTGGCACTAGTTTGATCCATAATTCTCCTGTTGAATGAAGCAAGTTTACCATAAAACAATAATGATAAATTAACGATGAAGATCATCACATGGAACGTGAACGGCATCCGTGCCGCGCTTGGAAAGAATGCTTTGGATTGGGCGTTTGAACAAGACCCCGACGCCTTATGTTTGCAGGAGGTGAAGGCGCGTCCTGACCAGTTGAGCGATGAACAACACGCAACGTTCAAGCTTCCATTTATCTGGAATCCCGCGGAGAAGGCTGGCTACAGCGGCGTGACCACGTTCTACAAACATGAACCGGATGAGACCGTGCTGGGGATGGGCGAATCAAATTTCGACGTGGAAGGACGCGTCATTCAGACCCGTTGGGCTGGTCTGCGGCTCTTCAATATCTACTTCCCGAACGGTCAGCGAGGACATGACCGCGTGCAATACAAGCTTGATTTCTACGCCCATCTGCTGAAGTTATGTCAGTCGCTTCATGAGAAGGGGGAGCAGATCGTCATTACCGGTGATTTCAACACCGCCCATATGCCCATTGACTTGAAGAATCCGAAAGCCAACGAAAAGACATCCGGCTTTTTGCCCGAGGAGCGCGAGTGGGTGCAGAAGCTTCTGGAGAACGGCTTTGTGGATGCTTACCGCGCCCTCTATCCTGACAGGGTGCAATATACTTGGTGGACGTACCGGCTGAATGCGCGGGCGCGGGGCATCGGCTGGCGGCTGGATTATTTCCTCGTCTCCGAAGCGCTCATGCCGCGCGTCAGGGATGTGGTCGTCCATGATGGTGTGATGGGCTCGGATCACTGTCCCGTGGAATTAATTCTGGATTAGCGGTTCCGGTTTGATCGGTTTTGGAAGCGGAAATTAGGTAAAAATCCCGGTCTTGAACGCTTCAAAACAGACGCGTTAGAAAATCATATAAAAAAACGCCGAGTCACCACATCTTATTAATGGACTTGGTATAATCCATCCGCAAGTCAAATTTGGAGGATTCCGTGAATTCCCGTAGTCAATCGTTTTTTGTGTACTTCCTTCTGCTCGTAGCCATTGGAACCATGCTTTATATGGGATTCCGTGATAATACAAGCCAGAGTGAGCCTCTTACCATCAGCAAAGTGGCGCAGCAGGTCCAGAGTGGGCAGGTTGCCCGCATTGTCGTTCAAAACGACAATACCATCCGTGTTGTGCGTGGAAACGGCACCGAGGAAGAGTCCCGCAAGGAAGCGGATACGACCCTGGTGGAACAGCTCCGCAGTTTTGGGGTGACCACCGAACAACTCGCCAAAGTGGATATTGAGATCGGTGCGCCTTCGCCTTGGGGGGCGGTCTTGAGCGGCGCGGTGTACCTGCTGCCTCTCCTGATCATGGGCGGTGTGCTGTGGTTCATTTTCCGTCAGGCGCAGGGCAGTAACAATGCCGCCATGTCCTTTGGGAAGAGCCGCGCGCGCATGTTCAGCGGTGAGCATCCCACCGTCACCTTTGCGGACGTGGCTGGAGCCGAGGAATCAAAACAGGAACTCGCCGAAGTGGTCGAATTCCTGAAAGAGCCGCAGAAGTTCATTCAACTTGGTGCGCGCATCCCGAAGGGTGTTTTGCTGGTCGGTCCTCCCGGAACAGGCAAGACGCTTCTGGCGAAAGCCGTTTCGGGTGAAGCCGGCGTTCCGTTCTTCTCGATCTCCGGCTCTGAATTCGTTGAAATGTTCGTCGGCGTGGGCGCGAGCCGCGTCCGTGACCTGTTCGATCAGGCAAAACGTCACTCGCCCTGTATCATCTTCGTGGATGAGATCGATGCGGTCGGTCGTCAGCGTGGGGCGGGATTGGGCGGTTCGCACGATGAACGCGAACAGACCCTCAATCAGATGCTCGTCGAAATGGACGGCTTTGACACCGATACGAATGTCATCATCATTGCGGCAACCAACCGTCCCGATATCCTCGACCCGGCACTTCTGCGTCCCGGTCGTTTTGACCGCCGCGTCACGCTTGACCGCCCCGATGTCAAAGGACGCGAAGCCATCCTTAGAGTGCACGTCAAAGGCAAACCGTTGGATCCGCAGGCGGATCTCGCGACAGTTGCGCGCGGTACGCCCGGTTTTGCCGGCGCCGATCTTGAAAATCTGGTCAATGAAGCCGCGATCCTTTCTGCCCGCCGCAACAAGAAATCCATTGGTCAATCGGAATTGGAGGAAGCGATTGAGCGCGTGGTGATGGGACCGGAACGCAAGTCCCGCCTCATCTCTGAAGAAGAGAAGCGCATCATTGCCTACCATGAAGCTGGTCATGCCATCGTGGCAAATGCCATCGCTGAAGCCGACCCCGTCCAAAAAGTGACCATCGTGGGGCGCGGACAAGCCGGCGGCGTGACGTGGTTCCGCCCCGACGAAGACCGTATTCTTATGTCCCGTAAGAAGATGTATGCCACGCTTGCCATGGCGCTTGGCGGGCGCGCCGCCGAGGAACTGATCTTTGATGATATTACCTCCGGCGCATCCAATGACATCGAGCAGGTGACGCGCATGGCGCGCGCCATGGTCACCCGCCTCGGCATGAGCGTGGAACTTGGCACGATGACCTACGGTCAGAAGGAGGAGATGATCTTCCTTGGGCGCGAGATCTCCGAACAACGCGATTACTCTGAAGCCGTTGCCGAACAGATCGACCGCGAAGTCCGCAAGATCGTGGAAGATGCATATAAAATCGCCAAATCCACAGTCAAGAAATACCGCAAGCAGTTGGACTTGATCGCGAACAAACTGCTTGAAGTCGAATCTCTCAATCGTGAAGAATTCGAACGACTCTTCCCGCCTCCGCTCGGCAAGAAGAGCGGAACTCCGCAGGTTGCGTAATTTGTAAAATAAAGAGCCTCCCGGTTTACCGGGAGGCTCTTTTGATTCTTGCACGTGCGAATTACGAAGGATTCGTTTCCTTATGCTGTCTCACCAACTCACGCCGCAGGATCTTGCCGACGGTGGTCTTCGGAAGTTCATCCCTGAACTCATAATGGGTTGGGACCTTGTACGGCGCAAGATGTTCCTTGCAGAACGCCTTGAGTTCTTCCTCGGTCAACGTCTCACCCGGCTTGACCACGATCCACGCCTTGACAGTTTCACCGCGATGCGGATCGGGGATGCCGCCCACGCCCACTTCCAACACCTTCGGGTGATCCATGATGACCTCCTCCACTTCGCGGGGCCATACTTGGAAGCCGCCCGGCTTGATGAGTTCCTTCTTGCGGTCCACGATGTAGAAATAGCCATCCTCATCCATACGGGCGATATCGCCGGTGAAGAGCCAGGTCTTGCCATCCTTCAGTGTGCGCAGGGAATTGGCGGTCTCAGTCGGCATGTTGTGATACCCCTTCATCACATTCGGGGCATTGATCACGATCTCACCGATCTCGCCTTCGGGAACTTCGGTTTCGCCATCATCCAGGCTGATGAGCTTCATATCCACATCCGGCAGAGGCATGCCGATGGAACCAACCTTGTTCTCGCCGTTGAGCGGATTACAGGTCGCGGCGGTCGGCGTCTCTGACATGCCATATCCTTCAAAGACCTTTCCGCCCGTCAGGCGTTCAAAGGCTTCCTTGGTTTCGCGCATCAACGGAGCCGAGCCGGAGATACATGCCTTAATGGAAGACAAGTCGTATTTGCCTGCCTTCACATCAGCATGGTTGCTGAGAGCGTTATACAACAGCGGCACGCCGGGGAAGAGGGTCGCTTTGAACTTGCTGATGTTCTGCAGCACATCCTTCAAGTCGCGTGCATTTGGCACCATCACCATGCTCGCGCCGATGGTCATGCCAAAGTTCATGCCTGCCACCATGCCATACACATGGAAGAGCGGGATGCCCATCAGCACCACTTCCTTGCCTTCTTCAGCAGTGACAAACCAGGCTTTCATTTGAAGCGTATTTGCCACAATATTTTTATGCATGGCAACTGCGCCCTTGGGTACGCCGGTCGTACCGCCCGAATATTGGAAGAGCGCCGTATCTTCCGGCAGGACTTCCACGTTCGGTTTGGGCGAGTCAGCGTGCTTTTTCAACAGATCCTGCATCCACACATCGCCGGATTCGAGCGCCTCCACGCGATCGCCCTCCTTTTTTTCCTTTGCCAGCGTGAATAGAAATCGCAGCAGAGGCGGCAGGGTTTCCTTGATATTGGTGACAATAACCTTCTTGAGGTTCGACTTCTTCCTCACCTCACAGATCTTTCCGTAGAAACGGCTGAGCGTGATCATGATCTCGATATTGGCATCTTTTACCGGGATCAATATCTCATCCACAGGATAGGTTGGGTTGATTGCCACAACCACCCCGCCTGCCTTCAAGATTCCAAAATAAGCAATCACGAACTGCGGCGTGTTTGGTAGGAACAGACCCACCCGGTCACCCTTCTTCACGCCCATTTCCACCAGTGCCGCAGCCATGCTGTCAGCCATCCGGTTCATATCCTTATACGAAATGACCGCGCCCTTGAAGATCGTACAGGCGTGGTCAGGATATTTGCGCGCGGCTTCCTCTAGAAAATGGAATAACGGCACTTTTGGATATTCGATTGTTTGCGGCACACCTTTATCATAATGTGCCAGCCACGGTTTGTTGCTCATACTTCCTCCTCCATTGATTTGTTGGACTGCTGAAGATGACTAGGCGCAAAGTATATACGCGAAGATATTAAAAGTCAATTACAACACCTATTTTTCTATGGAGTTACGGATGATGATTTTGATCTCCTCAAGTAAATTTTCGCGTTCAGGATGGAACCAATGAATACGCGGATCGGACTCCTTGAACCAGTTTGCCTGTCTACGGACGAAAATCCTTGTAATGCGCTTCATTTCCGCCTTTGCCTGCTCGGCGGTCAACTCGCCTTTTATCACGCTGACACATTCCCTGTACCCGATCGCAGACATGCTTGGCAAAGAAGGGGAGTAGCCTTTGTCGAGCAGACCTTGTACCTCATCCAGTAATCCAGCCGCGAACATCGTTTCGATGCGTTCATCCACCCGCTGATACAACTCCATCCGCGGACGCATCAACCCGATAGTGACAAGGTGATATGGCGCATCTCCCTGCCCGCGCTGCGCGGAGAATTTTCTTCCTGTAGTGAAGATGACCTCCAACGCCCGAATGGTGCGCCTATAATTTCGTGCGTCAATTTTTTCAGCGGCTTCGGGGTCGAGTGATCTTAGCGCTTCGTATAACCATTCTTTCCCTCTTTCTTCTCTCATTTTCTCAAGAACATTCCGCATCGACTCATTTGGCACCACCTCCGGCGGAATCCATCCCTCCGACACTGCGCGGATGTACTGCCCCGTCCCGCCCACCAAAAACGGAAGTTTTCCGCGCTTGTGAATATCCGCGATGATTTCTCGCGCCTGTTGCTGGAAAACTGCCAAACTCAAGGTTTCGTCGGGGTTGACAATGTCGATAAGGTGATGCGGTGCACGCGCCATCTCCGCGGGGGATGGCTTGGCTGTGCCGATATCCATGCCGCGATAGAACAAACGCGAATCGGCTGAAACAATTTCACCGTTCAGCGTTTCCGCGAGTTGAATGGCAAGTTCTGTCTTGCCGACGGCGGTTGGTCCGACAATGAGAATGAGCGGCGGTTTTTTGGACAACTATCTCTCCAGTGCAGACTCGGCAGGGTTGTCTGGATTGTAATAAACGGTGACCGTCGCTCCGATCGGATAACGGTTGACGGTCTCCTGTGCCTGTCCCGCGATGCGAATGTTGAGATATTGCTCGCCGGCTTTGATGATCTGACTTTGATAGGGCTTTCCGCTCACTTCGTATTGATAGACGATAACGGGGAAGACCGAATAACTGTTTCCGCTGCGCCTCGATTGCACAGACGACATCATGATTGTGCCGGTCGTACTGCGCCACGACTGCGCGGCTTGGCGGTAGGCTGCCCCTTGTTGACTGCGCTTGTAAATGTAATACCCGACCCCGCCAATGATTAGGAGAGGCAGGGCAATAGTGCATATCGTGCCCGCTATTCCCATGATGACGCCCAAACCGGTAATAATCAATGTAAGCACTTCCATCTCGTCTCTCCTTGTTGTAAAACGATTTCTAAATGTTTTACTGGTTATCTTTCTGGTAAACTCTTGCAGTTGAGGTAACTCTAATTTTAGCACTGAGGGAGCCGTCATGATCAACTGGCAGGAATTGACGATCGACATGTTCGTCGAACAATTGAAGAAATCTTATCAACGCACGTATGGGGACATCAACCCGGATTATGGTCGCATCGTTGCCTGGTGCGGACGGCTTTCTCTTGAAAATATCTCCAACTCGGATGCGTTGTATCATGATATTGACCATACAATCATGGTTTCACTTGCCGGGTTATCCATCATCGAAGGCAAACACCTGCGCGAAGGCGGGGTGACTCCAAACGACTGGATGCATTACATGATCGCAGTGCTTTGTCATGATATTGGATATGTCAAAGGTGTATGCAGGAATGACGTAAAGGACATGTTCGCCAGCGGACAGGGAACTGAGATGGTCAAAATTTCCCCTGATGGCACGGATGTCTCATTGACGCCGTATCATGTCGACCGCAGCAAATTATTTGTCCATGAACGGTTTGGGAATGGGCTTCTCGCAAATATGACCGGTCAGCTTGATGCCGGGCGAATCGCTGGTTATATCGAAATGACGCGCTTTCCGTCTCCGGGAGATGGGACATACAGTGACACAAAGGGACTGGGAGGTCTTGTCCGCGCGGCGGATTTTGTCGGTCAATTGGGCGACCCCGATTATTTCCGCAAATCCCCCGCCCTGTATTACGAATTTGAAGAACTCGGCTTGAACAAAAAATTCGGCTACAAATCTCCAAATGACCTGAGAAAGAATTATGCCAGGTTTTATTGGGAGCGCGTCCACCCTTACATCAGGGATGCCATTCATTACCTGAGCCTGACCGAGGATGGCAAACAGTGGATCGCGAACATGCATTCCCATGTGTTCGAGTCAGAGCATAATC
>CAYPHR010000014.1:11474-23672 GCA_964410375.1 uncultured Anaerolinea sp.
ATACTACCTTGAGCCCGATAATGCCGGTGACAATAAACAACAGAAAGATTATCCTCAATAGGTCAAAAGGTTCTTTGAAGAGGATGATACCAAGGGTAATAGCTCCGACAGCTCCTATCCCGGTCCATATTGCGTATGCGGTTCCAATCGGCAGGACCTTTGTCGCCAGCGCCAGGAAGTAAAAACTTACGACCATTCCCGCCACGGTGATAACGGACGGCAGGGGACGTGTGAAGCCCTGTGTGTACTTCAAGCCGATAGCCCATACGATCTCGAACAGCCCTGCAATGAAAAGATAGATCCAAGACATGGTTTCTCCTTTTGGAAAAACAAAAGCCCGGGAGGTTATTAATCTCCCGGGCTTTTATCCCTCCGTGTGCACAGTTTCCTGTGTGTTTTCTCTAGGTCACACATGAAGTAGAACCCTAGAAAACCGAATTTATTCTTTTGTGGTCAGATTTATACTTGAAAAAATGACGCTTGTAAATTTGTTTATCTTACTTTGCTTGATATTCTGCCGATAATAAATTCCACGCCAGATATAGTCAACCAACCTTCATCGCTTTTCCTGGGAATACGGGCGGATATGGTCTGTTGCCTCGTCCAGCTTTGCTACTTCCTCCTCGGTCAGGCTCCAACCTGCGCCGCCTGCATTTTCCTCCGCCTGAAGTGCATTTTTCGCACCGGGGATTGGAAGCGCACCTTTGCAGATCACCCAATTCAATGCAACTTGTGAAACGGTCTTTCCATGATTTTGCCCGAGTTCCTGTAAAAGGCGGATGACCGGCGGCAGTTTTTTTAGCATATCTGCATATTTGGGTCCGCGGGTACCTGAAGGTGGATTCTCGGAGGAATATTTTCCCGTCAATAACCCCATTTCGAGAGGGGAATAGGCGATCAGGCGGATGCCGAGTTCCTTGCAGCGCGCCAACGTTCCGTTCTTTTCCACCTCGCGGTTCAGTAGACTGTAATGCACTTGATTGGACGCCAGCGGGATACCATGTTGTGCCAATGTGGAATATGCCCTCAGCATGTGCTTCTGCCCAAAATTGGAGACACCTACCGTCCGGGTTAGTCCCTGTTTGAAACATTCCACCATTCCTTCCATCATCGTCTCCGGACTCATCAGCGGGCTGGGCCAATGGATCTGGTACAAATCCACGGCGTCCACTCCCAATCGTTCCAGACTTCCCTTCAACGCGCGCAGCAGAGAGCCTTTTGTCAACCTCCACGGCATGGGAAAGAACTTCGTCGCCACCAGCACTGGCTGGTCGGTCTCTTTCAGAAAAACACCGAGCATCCTTTCAGAACGCCCCGAACCATAGACTTCGGCAGTGTCTATAAACCGGACGCCAAGGCTAAGTGAAACATCGAACGCTTCGCGGATGTCCTTATCCGTATGGGATTGCCCGTACGCCCAGACAACCCGGTCTCCCCATTGCCATGCCCCCAGCCCCATTTGAATGGCATGCAAAAAGCGCGTCTCGCTGCTCACTTCGGTCATGTTGTCTCCATGTTGATGAATTGCCTGATTCTATCTTAAAATATCGTTTCTTAAAAAAAATCAGGTTACAATTCAGCGCGCGAAAAAATACAAGGAACTAATGGAACGATATTTCCCAACCCCCGGTGGGGGACTATCGCTCCCGGAGTTCCGGGAGGTTCCCGTGACACAAAAATCATCAAAGCGGGACGAAGAGAGCGCCTCAAGCCTTAACGAGAGGCTGGGTCTATCCTTCGTAGATTTATCCCTGCTGACACGTGCCCTTACTCATCGCTCGTATGCCAATGAGCATCCGAACGGCGTGGAGGATAACGAACGCCTTGAATTCCTTGGTGACGCCGTGCTGGATTTCGTTGTGGGAGAGTGGGCGTTCCATCGTTTTCCCGAAATGCAGGAAGGTCCCCTGACCAAGATCCGTGCTTCGCTTGTCAGGAACGAACAGCTTGCAAAGCTCGCCCGTCGTCTGGAACTCGGTCATGCCCTTCGGCTGGGGCGGGGCGAGAAATCATCCGGCGGTCATCTGCGTGACAGCCTGCTCGGATCCACGTTCGAAGCGTTGATTGGTGCCATGTATCTTGACTCAGGTATTGACAAAGTAAAGAAGTTCGTCTACCCCCTGCTTGATTGGATGAAAGGCTCGCTTTTCGACGAGCTCAACGATCCGAAGAGCCTCCTGCAGGAGATCACCCAAGCGTTAAAGTTGGGAACACCGCATTATCGTGTTGTGGAAATCAGCGGACCCGACCATGCCCGTATCTTTGAGGTGGAAGTGAAAGTGGCGGGTGATGTCAAGGGGCGTGGAACAGGTTCCAGTAAAAGCAGTGCCGAACGCGCAGCTGCCAAAGATGCGCTCAGCCATTTCTAAATCCAATATCACAGATCGAATCATCAAATGCCTCTTCGCCTAAAATCACTCGAACTGCAAGGATACAAAACCTTCGCCTCGCGCACTGTCTTCGAATTTGCCGCGGGCATCACCGCCATTGTCGGACCCAACGGTTCGGGCAAATCCAATATCGCTGACTCATTGCGCTGGGTGCTGGGCGAACAGTCTTATGCCTTGTTGCGCGGCAAGAAGACCGAAGACATGATCTTCTCAGGCTCCGAGCACCGCGCCCGCGCAGGCATGGCGCAAGCCACCATCAACTTCGATAATACGGATCAGTGGCTGCCGCTCGACTTCACCGAAGTTTCGATGGGACGTGTCGCCCACCGCGACGGTCACAACGAATACATCATCAACAACCAGCAAGTCCGCTTGCGTGAGATGAACGAACTGCTCGCCCAGGCAGGCTTGAGCGAGCGGACCTACACCATCCTCGGGCAGGGCTTGGTGGATGCATCCCTCGCCCTCAAAGCGGACGAGCGCCGCCGCCTGTTTGAAGAAGCCGCAGGCGTCGGTCTCTACCGCGCCCGCCGTGAAGACGCCCTCAAGCGCCTCGACAATACCGAACGCAACCTCGAACGCGTGCTGGACATCATGTCCGAACTCGAGCCGCGCCTGCGCAGTTTGGAACGGCAGGCGAAACGCGCCATCGAATTCACCCGCGCCCAAGCGGACTTGAAACTGATCTTGCGCGAGTGGTATGGCTTCCACTGGCACCGCGCCCAACGCGACCTGACCGATGCCCGCGAAGCCGTACGCGGACAGGAAACCCGCGTTAACGAAGCGCGTGCCATCCACGAAAAGGCGCAGGCGGAGTACACCTCTTTCCGCGAGCGGCTTTCGGGCTTGCGCGCCCACCTCAACGAGTGGCATCGCAAAGCCGCCGAACTGCACACCCAACGCGAAACCATCAGCCGCGGACTCGCCGTGCTCGAAGAACGCCGCCGCGCATTGACTGCTTCGCAGGCATCCATCCTGTCCGATCAGGAACATGCCATGAATGACCTGCACCTCGCCCGTGAACGCTATCACGAAGCCGAAGCGGATGCGGCGCGTGTGCAGGTCGAATATGATGAAGCCCAGGCGCAACTGAACAACGCACAAAACGCCTTCCACTCGCGCCAGTCGGAGCGAGACAGGTTTGAAGAGCAGATTCAATTCGTCCGCGCGGAGATCGAAGCGTTGACCCAGCAGCGCGCCGAGAACAATGCCCGCCTCGATGAACTCAAGTCACGTATCGAAGCGCAGAATCACAAAATCCAGCAAACCGAAGCCGCCATTGCAGACGCCGGAAAAACGGCGGAACGCGCCAAAGCGCAATACGAATCCGCACGCGCGGCGCGTGATGAAGCCAACCTTGCCTTGCAAACCGCGGAAGACACCGCGCTCGCCAAACGAGCGGAAATGGAACGCATCGAACGAGAACGCCGTGCCGCGCTCGAAGAACGCACCAAACAGGAATCCGATCACTCGCGCTTGAAGGCACAGATCGAAGTCATCGAACAATCTGAGCAATCGCTGGCGGGCTATGCCGAAGGCGCGCGCTTTTTGCTCGACGCCGCACGCCAGTCGAAACTCAACGGCGCGCACGGTGCGCTCTCTGCCGCGCTCGATGTCCCTGCCGAACTTGAAACCGCCATTGCTGCCGCGCTCGGCGACACGCTCGACGCCGTACTCATCGATCCGAACGAACTTGAGAATGCCTTGCAATTGCTTGAAGCGTATGAAGCGGGTCGCGCCGCGCTTCTCCCGCTCATTTCGCAGGATGAGATCCTGCGCTACGAACTCAACGATGAGATTCTCGGCACTGCTTCCGAACTCGTCCGCGCGCCCGAAGAACTTCGTAGCGCCGTGCGCCTCACGCTTGGGCAGACCCTCATCGTCCGTGACCGCGCCACCGCCCGCCGCCTTCAAGCGGATCTGCCGACTCACGCCCGCGCGGTGACCTTGCGCGGAGAAGTCTTCCGCGGTGACGGTTTGGTCATCGCCGGAAAAACCGCCTCTTCCTCGACCTTGAGCCGGGGACGTCAGAAACGGGAATTTGAATCCACCCTCAGCGGACTCATCGCCCGCCTTAACGACTCTAATGCCTTGGTCGAGCGCCTGTCCAATGAACTGGCGGCGGCGCAGCGCGATCTGGCAAACGCCGAGACCGATGCGCGCGAAAGCCGTGTCAGGTTAGGGGAAGCTCAGGAGACCGAGCAGCAGGCTGGGTTGGAGTCTGAAGCGGTGATGCGTCAACTCGAATGGCAGAAAAATCAACTCGGGCAGTTGAAATCCGAATTGGGCGAATCGCTTTCCATCCAAAATAAATTGACCGAATCGCAATCGGACGTGGAAAACCAAACTGTGCTGGCGCAGTCGAATTTGAAGGAAATGACTGCAGGGCTTGCTGCCATCTCCGCCGATGAGTTGAAGGAACAGGCTTCGTATTGGAGCACGCGCGCGGCGGTGACGGAAGGCAGCTTGAACGCGGCGCAGTCCAAACTGACCGAGCGCAGTGCTGAGATCACCCGTCTCGATGTGCGCCGCGCTGAATTGGCGGCACGTTTACAGGAAGCCGAAGGTTCGTTGAACGGCTTGGATGTGGAAAAAACGAATTTGCGCGAACGCGAAACCGCTCTGACCGTGCAGATCGAAGAGATGCGCGTGCAGATCGAACCCGCCGAAAAGGAACTTGCGGCGGCGGAACAGGAAGAAGCGCGTTTGCAGGAAGCTGAAGCCAACACCCAGCGCGGGTTTGCGAATGCCGAGCGTTTGCAGGGACATTTGCAATTGGAACTGACCCGCAAGCAGGAAGCGCTTGAAAATCTACAGCAAAAGATCACCGATGATTTCGGTTTGGTGATGTTCGATTACGCGGCGGATGTTTCGGGACCCGTACCGCTGCCGCTGGATGGCATGGTGGAGCAGTTGCCCGTCGTGACCGAACTTGCGCCTGAATTGGAAGACCAACTGACCCAGCACCGCGCGCAGTTACGACGTATGGGCGCCATCAACCCCGATGCGAAGGCGGAGTTCGATCAGGAAAAAGAACGCTACGAGTTCATGAAAACTCAGATCGAAGACCTGCACAAAGCGCAAGCGGATTTAAAGCAGGTCATTGCGGAACTGGATGAACTGACCAAGCAGGAGTTCGTCAAAACCTTCGATGCCGTGGACAAGCAGTTCCGCGAGACGTTCGTGCGTTTGTTCGGCGGCGGTTCGGCGCGTCTGGCGTTGACCGATCCCGAAAACCTGGTAGAGACGGGCATCGAGATCGAAGCACGTCTTCCAGGACGCCGCGAGCAGGGATTGGCGTTACTCTCCGGCGGTGAGCGCAGCCTGACCGCGATCGCCCTGGTCTTTGCCTTGTTGAAGGTTTCGCCCACGCCCGTCTGCGTGATGGACGAAGTGGATGCAATGCTCGATGAAGCCAATGTGGGGCGCTTCCGCGACCTACTGGTGGATCTGAGCAAGGATACGCAGTTCATCATCATCACACACAACCGCAACACGGTGCAAGCCGCGGACATTATCTACGGCGTGACGATGGGACGCGACTCGGCGAGTCAGATCATCAGCCTGCGGCTGGATCAGGTGACGGATGATATGTTGAAGCGGGGATAAAACGGTGGTTATGATAAAACGCCCGCAATTGAAATTGCGGGCGTTTTTTTAGTTCCTGCCAGCCATGCATTTACGGCTGCGGTGTATTGAATTCTTGCAATGATTCCGCCTGAGCGGTAAGTTGGAATTCCGCAGCCTGGGTGGCAAGTGTGATGAGGTTCGGTTCGGTCGGAACACGCTGTTGCCAGATGTCAAAAGTCTCTACGCTGTATTCGTCGCGGATGGTGGTCAGCCAGTCTTGGAATGCGGCATCTTTTGCAGTTTCCAATTGATCCGCTGAGAGCGGGCGTTCCTGTTTGGCGATCAACTGGATGATGTGGAATCCGAACTGGCTCTCGACCGGGGTTTCGGTGATATCACCCGGATTTTCCAGTGCGAACGCCGCGGCTTCGAACTCCGCGACCATCATGCCCGTTCCGAACCAGCCGAGGTCGCCTCCGGCTGCGCCTGAACCGGTATCCAGGGAAAGTTCGCGGGCAAGTTCGCCGAAATCACCGCCGCTCTTTAGCTGCTGGATGATATCCTCGGCACTCTCCAGATCGCTGACAAGGATGTGGCGCGCCCAGACCTGTGTCTCTGTGGCGGGAACGTCTGCCACAACCACTTCCCTGAGCTTGCGTGAAAGGATCTGTGCTTCGAAAAAGTCGCGGTAGTATTCCTCGTTAAAGCCGAGACGGACCAAATTTTCACTCGTGTCTGCGATGGTTTTCTGGAATGCCTCGTAGGTGTAAGGCGTGGCAGTCGGGAATGGGGTGGATGTGGGACCAAGTGTCGGCGTTGGTTCAAGGGTTGCTGTGCTGGTCGGCACGAGGGTGGCAGTGGCGGTCGGAGCAGGCTCCGTCCCGCCATCTTCGGAGGTGGATTCTGCCGGCTGGGTTGGAGCAGTTGTCGGCGTGGAGGGAAGCGAAGTGGCGCTGGCAAGCGGGGTGACCGTCACCACGGAGAATGCCTCTTCGGGGATGTCGGGCATGTCGAAGCCAGCCGGGGTTACGGTGGGGGTCGGCGTACCGTTCGGGAAGTATCCGAATGCCGCTTCGATCTCGGCGTTGATCTCCTCTTCGGTGGCGGTGATGCCGCGCTTCGCAGCTTCCTGACGGATGATCTCTTCGTTGATCATTTGGTCCAGAACCGACTGTCCCAGCACGGAGGGCGAATTCAGGTTGAATTCGATCTGCTGTATCTGGGCGTCTACGTTCATGCCGAAGAATTGCTCGTACTGTTTGTAGGTGTTGTAATCGTTCAGCAGTTGCTGACGCTGCAGGCGCACGCGCGGCTCGAAATCCTTGACGAGAATGGTCTGGTCGCCGACTTTCGCAACGGGGCGGCGGCTCTGCAGGTAGTTGACATCCAGCCAGCCGTATCCCAGCAAAAGAACGACCGTACCCAGTATTCCTAAAAAGATGTACAGGATCAGGCGGCTTTGCTGGCGCTCGCGCTGCAGGCGGGCGACATGCTTTTTGTGGGGAACAACGGGCTTCTTGCCCGTATCGTTGGACATATTCATACTCCTTTAAGAAGCAGTATTAACATAAATTCGGGGCATGGAGTTGTTTCCATGCCCCGCGAAGATCCTGCGGCGATTAGGAACGACCGCTGTCGAATTCCCTGCCGGTGAAGGGCAGAAGCGCCACGTGGCGGGCTTGCTTGACCGCGGCGGCAACTGCTCGCTGGTGCCTGGCGCATGCGCCGGTCTGGCGGCGGGGGCGAATGTTGCCGTCCTCCGTGACGTATTTGCGCAGCAGGTCAACCTTTTTGTAATCAATGATCAGGGTCTTGTCGGCACAAAACTGACAAAACTTGGGCTTGGCAAAGAACCTGCGTTCTCCGCCGCCCTCGCCTCCTGATGAAGTGCGTTCGTCGCTCATAGGTGTACTCCAAATAAATTAGAAGGGAAACTCATCCTCCGCCGCGCCGGTTGCCGGGTCGGCGGAAGTATTCTCGGCTTCCTGTGAATGGTTGTTGTTCGAATCGCGCCGGTCACCCAGCATCATCATCTCGCTGGCGACGATCTCCACACTAGTGTGCTTGACGCCTTCCTTGTCATCCCAGCGGCGGGTTTGCAGGCGTCCTTCCACATAGACCTGCTGTCCCTTGACGAGATACTGCTTGCAGATTTCCGCAAGCGTTCCCCAGGCAACCACATTGAACCACTCGGTTTCGTTGTGGCGTTCGCCGTCCGCGCTGTTCCAGGAACGGCTGACCGCCACCGTGAAGGTCGTCACGGGTTTGCCTGAAGGCGTGTAACGCATCTCAGGGTCTTTTCCAAGATGACCGATAATCTGAACTTTATTAAGGCCTCGGCTCATGTCATTCTCCTTGGTAAATACCGGGCAATTCCAACAATAAGACTAACCAACTACAGAAAGCATGTGTCGCATGATCGATTCTTGAAAGCGTATATTGCGTTCAAGTTCGGACGTGGCTGCGGGATTCATGGTCACGTTCAACAGAACATACTGACCTTCACGCTGCTTATTGATGGAATACGCCAGCTTTCGGCGACCCCAGATCTCAGCTTTGTCCACACTGCCACCTGCGTCATTGATCCATCCCTTCACCTTGTCGACCATGCCGTTAAAAGCAGTTTCGTCCAGGTCGGGCTGGATGATGAACATCAGTTCATAATTGCGCATTGGGAAAACCTCCTTTCCATGGGTTTACTCCCGTTCAAACCGTGGGTCAGCCGGGAGCGGAAAGGCACGTAGATTAAGACGTACCTGAATAACGGGCGATAGTTTACCACAGAATCATCACTTTCGGATGAAAATCCGCCTCATTCCCCCGACAGTTGACACCGTCCATGCGGCTTTATCTCACATAGATCGGGTTGCTGTAGATCCAGCCGCGGCGTTTGCCCAGATACCGCCGATACGCTTCGATGCGGTACACGCCCGGCTCGGCGGTGATGTGGGTACAGGCATCCTTGTTCTTCCAAGTTTGGATGACCTGCCCATCCTTTAATAGACGGATTTCCGCTGGCGAAGGCAGTTTTGCCTGCAGGGTCACGCCGAATTTTGCGGGAATCTCATCTCCCATTTTGGCAACTCCCTCTCGTCCCTGCGCAGTGAAGCGGAATCCGCGGGTAGGGGCGGGCAGGTCGTAGCCGACAAAACAATGTCCAGCCGCGAGGGCTTTGTAGATGAGGGCTTTGTCGCTGGTCAGGTCCCCGCTCAACGGTCCGGAGAGAAGCGCATGTGTGTTGACAGTGTGGAAGTGAAATTCGTAGGGGAAGATCACGCGATGGAGAGGTCCCATGTTCATGTGCAGGGCGTGCGCATCCGAGCCGCCGATCGCGACCACTTTTTTTCCGGTTGCAAGCAGTTCATCCCATCTGGAGAGCGTGTTCGGGATGGGTTGGCTGGCGACAAAGGCGGGGAAGTAGGCGTAGAACGCGCCGTGCAATTTTGTGGGAACGACGGTTTTCAACTCGCTAAGGGCATTCCATAACTCGATGCCCGTGTAGTTTTGCACGCTCCAATCCTCCCATGAGATGTCGGTTTCATTGAAGGCTTTGGCTTCCGGGTCGTCGGGATGCGCAAGGAATGCCAGTCCGCCCGCCTCGCGGACTTGGTTGATCAGGTTTTGCGGGTTTTGGGCGAAGGTTGCCATTTCGCGGTTCACGCCGAAGACGAGCAGGTGGTTCTTTTGTGGATCGCGTGCCTGGTCGTGCACCTCCTCGCCGATGAGCATCAGTACCTTTTTATTCTTTTCCTTGTAATAGCCCTCAAATCCGTCTACGAGGATGTTGTGATCGGTGACGATGACCGCATCCACCCCGGCGTGCAGGGCGGCGGCGGCGATGTCTTTATGCGTGCCGCTGCCGTCTGAATAACGTGTATGCATGTGCAGGTTGATGATCGCTTCGTGCATGGTTCCTCATTATCAAAATCATTTCCTCTTTCATCTCCGATGGAACATAGGATGAAAGAGGAAAAATTCATACTCTCTTAACTTCGTCGTTTGACGATTCTCTTACCGAACAGGTATAATTTGCCCGCTAATTTCAAGGAGGCACATCGAATGACCAGTTTTTTGGATATTGCTTTGATTATAACCTCAGTGGGTTTGATCCTCAGCGTGATCCTGCAGAGCAAGGGCGCAGGGCTGGGCGGTCTGACCGGCGCGGACACCGGCGGTGTTTTCACTGCCCGCCGCGGCATTGAGCGCATCCTGTTTTGGGTGACGATCGGCTTAAGTGTATTGTTCTTTGCTCTTGTCATCGCCATTCTCATTGTCGGACGCTAATCAATACAAGCCTGAAAGGTCCGCCATTCCACTTGCTCCGGCGCGGGGCGTGGCGGTCCTTTCTTTTTTTCTATAACCTATGAAACGATTACGCTGGCAGATCCTGGTGGTGGCGGTCACGCTTGTGATTGTGACGCTGCTGCTGCTCAGCCAACAACCGGTGAGCGTGATCACCCTGCCCGAAGCCGCGCCCGGTGGTATTTATACCGAGGCGCTCGTTGGCTCCATGGGCAGGCTGAATCCCATGCTGGATTGGAACAACCCAGCCGACCGCGACATCAACCGTCTGATCTTCAGCGGGTTGATGAAATTTGATTCCCGCGGCTTGCCTCAGCCCGACCTTGCAGATGCATGGGGCGCATCCGCAGATGGAACGGTTTACAATTTCTCGATCCGCCAGAACGCACAATGGCATGACGGTCAGCCTGTGACGAGCGACGATGTCATCTTTACCATCGAACTCATCAAAAGCAGCGGCTCCCTCTTCCCGCAGGATATCAAAGACCTGTGGTCGCAGGTGGAGGTCCGCAAACTGGATGATAAAACGCTTCAAGTTAGACTGCCCGAGCCGTTCGCCCCATTCCTGGATTATGCCACCTTTGGGATCATGCCGCGCCACCTGCTGGAATCCGTCCCTGCGGACCAGCTTGCTTCGGCAGAATTCAACCTCAACCCGGTCGGATCCGGTCCCTACAGATTTGACCGTCTGCTTGTCAGCGGCGGGCAGATCACTGGTGTGGTTCTGGTTGCCAACACGAATTACTACCTGCGGCCTCCGTTCATCGAGCAGGTGGTCTTTCGTTTCTATCCCACCTCTGCTGCCGCGTTTGATGCCTATCGGCAGGGTGAGGTGCTTGGCATCAGTCAGTTGACGAACGATGTTCTGGAAGCGGCACTGCGTGAGCCGACCCTTTCGGTCTATACCAGCCGCCTGCCTCAAATGGGATTGGTTTTCCTGAACAACAACAATCCCAATGTGGCATTCCTGCAAAGCGACAAAGTCCGCCGCGCACTTATGTTGGGCTTGAATCGCACCATCATCGTTTCCCACATCTTGAAGGGTCAAGCCATCATTGCGGATGGACCCATCCTGCCGGGATCATGGGCGTATTATGATGAGATCGAACAGTTCGATTACAACCCCGATGCCGCGATGCAATTGCTCAAGGAGGAGGGTTTTGTCATTCCCGTCGGCGGCGGGGAGGTGCGCGCCAAGGATGGGCAATTCCTTTCTTTCAGCCTGCTCTATCCGGATACCCCGCTCCATGCCCAGATCGCCCAAGCCATCCAATCGGACTGGGCGTTGATCGGCGTGCGGGTCGAACTGCAAGCCGTGCCGTATGATTCGCTTGTGAATGACTATCTTGCGACGCGCAATTATCAAGCTGCCCTCGCCGATTTGAACACGTCCCGCACACCGGATCCGGATCCCTATCTCTTCTGGCATCAATCAGAAGCGACCGGCGGACAGAATTATTCGCAATGGGATAACCGCACGGCGAGCGAGTTCCTTGAAGTTGCCCGCACGACCGCGGATTTTTCCGAACGTGCGCGGCTGTATCGTAATTTCCAGGTAGTGTTCGCGAGAGATATGCCGTCCCTGCCTTTGTATTATCCCGTCTATTCTTATGGCGTGGATGCACAATTGCAGGGTGTGCAGGTTGCGCCCTTATACGACACCAGTGACAGGCTTGCCCTGATCACTGAATGGTATCTGGTCACGCGTCGCATCCTCGAGACAACGCCTGTTCCCACCAACGCCCCATAATACAAGGAGAACGCATCATGTCAGATGTACAGAAGGCACTGGAGTACGTCCGCGGAAACCGCGAACGATTTTTGAGCGAGTTGAAGGAATTCCTTGCGATTCCCTCGATTTCCACGCTGGATGAGAATAAAGGCGATGTCCGCCGCGCCGCCGAATGGACTGCCGCGCAGTTGCGTTCGATCGGCA
>CAYPHR010000015.1:0-17305 GCA_964410375.1 uncultured Anaerolinea sp.
TCGTGATCGTAAGTTGAACGTTCCAAACGATGTGGCATTGGTTGGTTTCGATGAAACCACTTGGGGCGCCCTCGTGGATCCGCCCATTACTCTTATCGCCCAACCGACCGAGGAGATCGGCCGCACCGCAACAGAACTGCTTTTCCAAAGAATAGAAGAGCCGAGCCGTTCCCCCAAAACGGTAATCCTCAAAGGGACATTAATTGCACGCGACTCCAGCGCGCCCGTTCGAATAAACAAGCGGATAACGAAATAGTCCACCAGACCAAACAACATTCTGACGGTATAGGGGGTGGAACGCGGGCAGGCGGACTCAAAGATCATGCATAGCAGCCAGGAGGTCTTACCGATTCCTGGCGCTGCGGCCCCGGAAGGGCAGACCGGTGATGATGGGGGATGTGTGGCTTCGGGCTGGGAATTATTTGTGCTTTGAAAAGACAGCAATCCCTGCTTGACGAAGTCATTGTCATTCCGTATGATGTGGTACGCGACATCGTAAGCAAAGAGGAAATTATGGCCAGCTATACCTTCGATCTGCCCGACCAACTCAAGCAGGACGCGGAGCGACACGCGAAAAAACAGGGCGTTTCGCTCAACCAGTTCATCCTGTGGTCGATCGCGGAAAAAGTCGGTGGACTGCTGCAGGGATTGGATGATCCCAACTTCCCGGGCATCACCTTACGCCGCGGCGCTTCCGGGTCACTCGTCCCTGTGCTGCGCGGGACCGGCATCCGCGTGCAAACCCTGGTGATCGCCGCGGATCATCGCTCTGCGTTGGAAATTGGGAAGGAGTACGACCTGACCGAGACCCAGGTACGGGAGGCGCTGGACTATTACGAGGCGCATCGCACGGAAATTGATGTCTACATCAAGGCAGAATCGGAGTTGGAGCAGGGGCGTGAGTAGGAAACTTCAGGTGCGTCTTGATGCGGACGCATCCGGCGATGTCCTGTATCATGCCCTGCTGGAGCGCGGGCATGATGCCACCTGTACGACAGCCTTAGGATAGATTTTCCAGGTCTGCAATATCTTTTGCCCTGCCGCTTGCCTGCTTGTTTTTCTTCAGGTGTTTCAAGTCAATCAGGTTGACCTCGACGCCATCCAATTGATCCACAATGCGCGCTTGATAACATTCATCGAACTCAACCCCGGAAATGGATGTGGCGATCTCCAGTCTCATGGGAGGAAACCCCATGCGAATGATCTTCGGCTTTTGCATGAACAATTCGGGGGTTAAGTTTGGGTCTTCGAGTCCAAAGGCTTTGAAGGCAGACACAAGTTTCCGGGCATTATCAGGATGAATGGCTATCCAAATATTCAGGTCAACGGTGGCATGGGGATAACCATGATAACCAACAGCATAGCCCCCGATCAGCAGGTACTGAACGTCATGTTCCTTCAGTAATTTCAAGAACTCTTTGAAGTCGGGCGGCAGCCGCAGGTCCATAGTTGATCCTCCGCAGTAGTTCCATGTATGCGAGACGCTCATATGGCGTTCTTGAATGCCAGTATTCCTTATCCGCCCTGTCCGCCTCTTCGAAAGAGGAGACCACCGAGAAAGCGGTTTTATCCAACTTTGGGAATTGAATCTCGTCCATGTGTTAAGTATAGCAAGGAAATTTATTTCCTCGGTATACCGAGGAAAATGACCCCATCCGCAGATGCGCGAGACAGCCCGGGATTTCCACGACTGCAGGCATGTGCCTTCCCTTACCTGTCCGCATGTCGAACTTCACACTGTGACCTGGGCAGATGCTGTTCAGCTTAATTTCAAACGGCTACAAGATTGATGACAACGTACGTCAAAAGCCCCAGGAACATGCCGGGGATGGCGGGAATATCGCCCCCCTGCCTGCGAATCCAAAATCTGCGCCAGACTTCCATGCCAAGTAAAGCCAGCAACACAGCGGGAAACGGAAACAAACACGCCAGTCCTGAGACCGCTAGCAAATCCGCCCTGCCAACCATGCCCTTGCGATAGCCATATCCTGTGAGTAACACCGGCCAGACGGGCGGGTGGAACAGCAGCGGAATGATAAACCAGGCGGACAGGTTGCGAAGGATGCTCCAGGCACATGCCAGCAGGACCAGTATGGTTTGGGTGGGCGTGTTTGCCAGCGTCAATAGAATGGTTCCAAGCAGAAAGACCTCGATGCCCGGAACCAGCCGGTAGCGCAGATCGGCATAACTGAACAGAGAGAAGGAGACCAACGCAAAGGTTTCCGTGAGGGTCATGATTGATTTTCTTCGTCGGTTTGTATATTTGGCATGAATGTAAGTATCTCTTTCACCTGTGAGGCATTGCCAAGTTCAGATGCCCGCATCAATGGGTCGCGTGCCGTCATGATTTCCTCTGGATGATCCAGATAGGCTCTGGTCATGTGAGCTGTTTCTTCTGGATATTGTGCGGCGAACACATTCGGATCCAGCCCATGTTGGGTGATGTCGGCGGACATAGCTTGAAAGCCCTGCTGGAATTCTTGTGGAGATCCATTGAAACTGGATTGGATGGAGGCATTCACCGATGGTGAGAAACCAAAATCATCTGGTGAAGGTGTAGACGGAGTGCCATTGAAGCGCTGCATCCGTTCCCCCAACTCCGCCTGTCTCGCCGCCAGTTCGTGTCCGTGTGCGAGGGAACGATTGTAGGCAGCAGGGGCACGTAATCCCATCGCTTCCAGGTTTCCGGCTTGCTGTGTCAATTGCTGTGCCGCGTTCAGATGCCCCATCGCGGCTTCTGCGCCGGTAAGCCCGCTCGTGGTTGCAGCTACTCCACCCGCCCCTGCGCTGGAGGTAGCTCCTGCCGCACCAACTGCACCGGCTCCCGCCGCTCCCACACCACTGGCTGCCAGCGCGCCGATGGAGACGATCTGTTGTGCCGCCTTGATCATGCCGCCGATGGCATCGGCGGCGGTGGTCAGGGTCATGCGGCTGAGGATACCCGCCAGCGAGAGCAGGATTCCGGTTGCGCCGAACAGCCAGATCACGCGCAGGATGGCGGATAGCAATCCCTGTGTGTCGAACAGATAACTTGCCGCCAACCCCGCTTTGAATACCCCGCCCGCCACGACCGGCAGCAGGGCGATCAGCAGCACGGCTTTTAGCCACAGCGAACGCAGCCAGGCCGCCTGCGGCAGGACACTGGCGATCGCCAGCGGCGGAGCCAGCACCGCCAGGATGAAAAGGACTGCATTGGCGGAGGCGAAGGCGAACAGCATCCCGCCGATGGCAAGCAGCGAACCGATGGACAGGCTGATCGAGATCAAGCCGCCGAAGAAGGTCAGGTTGGCAAGCCCCAGCACCACCGAGGTGGCGGTGGTGGAACTGACGAAATTCATCGCCAGCCCGCCCGTCTCGCCGATCACCCTGCCCACCATCCACCAGCCGAGGCGGATGACGAGATCCAGGAAGGGACCGGAGGCGACTGCCAGCACGCCCGCCGTGACCCAATCCCCAACCACGCGCAATCCGCTGTCATCATCTCCAAGTAATCTTCCCCAGTGATACAGCGCTAGTCGTAATAGGAACAAAGCGGGCGCCAATGCAGCCGCGACCGGCAGACTGGACTGTGCCACCTTGTTGTAATCGCCCTGGCTGGGAGCTTGTATGATCTCACCGATCACGCTGGTCCAACGCGCCACTTCCTCGCTCATGACACGCACTTCCTTATCGGCGGCTTTGTCGAAGATGCGCACCAGGGCTTCGGAGATGGTCTCGGCGGGAAAGACCAGGTGATTGAAGATCTGCGAGATGGTGGTCGTGGTGTTTCCTCCGCCATCCGTGGGGGGTGGCGGCGTTGCCGTGACCGTCACCGTGGGTGTGGGAGTCAGGAGCGGATTCGCACCAGAGGCATGAACAGGTGTGACCGCCATCGCCAGATCACCGAGGGCAAGCAGCGCAATGCAGATTATGCAGATGATGATGGATCGGAATTTTTCCATAAGTCCTTCAAGGCATGTTGGGAGATATAGTTCCTTGTAAAACACAATTGCTGATAGCCGCATTGTTTGCAGATCGACGGCTGCCGCAGGGCATTCAAGGGTGGATGTGGTCCCTGCTTCGCAAGGTTGGACAGGGTTACTATTGTTTTTTCCAGATCCCGATTGGCGAGGAGTTGATCGACAGACTTTGCTTCACCGGTCTCCCGATCCAAAGCATAGATCGCTGGCGTGTTGGACCAGGGTCGGTTTCCCAGGGTCGTGCAACGGTTAAGCAGGGAAAAGCGCAGCTGATCTTGTTCGCCATTGGAGACCAGCGAGCCGATCTTGGTTTCTGTGACATGCCCTACAGGAACCTGCCAGACCCAGACGTCGAACTGGACAGGCAGGCGTGCACTGGGCAGGGTCAGGCAGACTTTTTCCGCCTTCAGGCTGTAGCCGGAGTCGCGTCCGATCAGCATGGCTTTGCGCCAGTCGTGAGAGAGGAACGCCCAAGTGCGGACATAAATGAATACGTTACGCCAGTCGCCGCCGAGGTTGTCGATGGCATTCTGGGAACCATATCGGCGGTTGATGGGAATTTCCCCGCCCCGAAAGAACGGCAGGAGTTCCGGAGCGCGAAGGTTGCCGTGCTGTTTGCGATATTCCTCCACTTTAAGGACGGAAGAGCGGATCTCATCAAGGAGGTTTTCGAAGCCGTACTGGGTCAGAAATTCGAGCAGGGTCTTGCCGGAGGACAGGTCTTCCAGGGATTTCCAGACGGGATCGAAGGGCGGGGTTGGAACGACGCCTTCCAGCCACCAGCGTGCGGCAGCGGGACAAAACGCATAAACCAGCGCGGACAGGATGGGATTCCCGCGTGCATTTTTCGGGTTGAGCATGGCAAGGAAGAGATCAGTGTACATACCAGACCATCAAGAGAAAGGGGATCGTTCGCCAGGCCGCAGGGGATTTCGTGCCGGTCAGGGATTGCCTCTGACAGGATCTCCAGAAGAACTGGAGGGTGCTGGTGATCAGGAAGGAAAGGAAGACAAGCAGGATCAGGGATGGGAAATTGGAATTTGGCAGCGCCCAAAGGATTGCCATCCAGAGTTTGACATCCCCGGCGCCCATCCAGCCGTTTGCCCAGGCGGAAAGCAAAAGGAAACACGCCAGCCACAAATCCATATGCCCGGGGAAGTGAGCGATCATGCCCGCCAGGATCAGCGGGTACGTACACCAGTTCGGGATGCGCCGGGTGCGCAGGTCATACAGGGTGACTGCAATTAAATAAAAAAGCAACCAGGTCATTGGTTGCTGATCATATCGGGATGGATGGGTGGGTATCGGGAAGGTGTCGCTTTTATCCCGGGCGGGAATGAGCGACAGTGGTATTGCACGGGGCGGAATATTTGGTAAAATATCTTTGCGACGTTCAGGGTGCCCCCCTCACCCTGAACGTCGCATTTTATTTATTAAACCAATGGTGCTAGTTCAAAGGCTGAACTCAGCGATGGAAAGATGAATAAAGCCATCCGAATCGGGTTGCAAACCGTGCCATTGAACGAGCAGATTGAAGGCAGCCATAGTAAATCCCAAGCGTGCCTTGAAGTACTCCCAGTTTCGGTGGGCTACCCGTTTGAGATGGCAGACGGTTGTAAGCATGGACAATATTGTTTCAACAATCATACGAACATTCCAGGTTTTAGGCTTGCAGACCTTCAGATTTTTCGGATTGCCTTGTTTGGAATAAAAACCATGATCAGCCAAGACAATCATTTGATCTTCAAAAGACTGGATGAGAGGATGAAAGAGAGCATCGTGGACATTCGCAGTGGCGCAATCCCAATTACACACCAGACCTTTCTGGTTGAGCAGGCAACAAACCTTGCTCCCGACAATCCAGCGGCGGTTCGAATATCCTTTCTTCCCGATCTGTTTGTCACTCCGACCTTCCCGACGGGGATGCAGCATTTCGACACCATAGCTGTCCACTACTCCCAACACAGTGGGCTGCGCCAGAAAGCGATCCGTCCAAGCCCGATGTGTTTTAAACAGACGGAACAAGCGGGTTCGTTCAGGCAGTTTCGGGAACCAGGTCAGCCAATCTCGCTTCAACCAGCGATAGAAGGCTCGGTTGCCTACCCCTTTCAACGAGAACAAGATACCCAAGGTCACAATCTCACTCGGATACAGCTTGGCTTGACTATGTTTGCGAATTCCTTTCATGGCATCATCAATCCGAATAAACAACGCAATGATAAAATCCTCGGTAGTCACGGCTCACTCTCCTTTCGGTTGTCGCTAACTCGAATTGTGAGTGATGTCCGTGACTTTTTCAAGACCCCTAAACTAGCACCATTGGTTATTAAAAATTGTCTGTGACTTAACATAAAGAAGGTCAGTTTTTTCCAATCTTCCCTCGTCTTGTAACATCTCCAGAAAAACCTCCACCATCTTGGGCGCAAACTGCCTGCCCGCCTGCTCCTGAATATAGCGCAGCGCATCCGCCTCCGCCCACGCGCAGCGATACGGGCGCTCATGCGTCAGCGCATCGAATACATCCACCACCGCAAAGATTCGCGCTTCCAATGGGATCTCCTCGCCTTTCAATTTACGCGGGTACCCCGTCCCATCCCATTTCTCATGGTGGCAATAGGGGATATTGATCGCTGGCAGCAGGTAATCAATTCTCGACATCAATGCAAACGCCAGTTCCGGGTGTCTCTGCATGATCAGGAATTCATCCTCGGTCAGGGGTCCGGGCTTTTGCAGGATGTGATCGGGAATGCCTATTTTTCCAATGTCATGTAAAAGCGCGCCTCGGCGGATGTTTTCCAGGTCAGCGTCACAGAAACCAAATCGGGCCGCCAATGTCAAGGTGGTTTCGGTCACGCGGCCTGTGTGTTCGTCCGTGATGTGATCGCGAATATCCAGCAAATGCGACCAGCCCTCCAGGGTCGCGTTGTAGGCGCGCGAGAGGTCTGCCAGGGCAGTCTGTGCCTGCTCATACAGGCTCGCGTTATGGAGCGCCAGCGAAATTTGATGGGCTAGAATGGTGCATAGGTCGATCTCCCGCTCCGAAAAAAATCGAACCTCATCCGTGGTGCCCACGATCAGGCATCCGATCGAGGTATCCTTCAAAAAGAGCGGAATGTACAACAAGGACACCAGGTGGCGCGTGGAGATGATGACCTGCTCCTCTTCGGACATCGGAATGACCTGCGCATTTTCCACATACACGGGTTTGCGCCCGAGGATGGACTTTTCCAAATGGGGGTGATTCCGAAGTTCCGCTTTGCGAAATTCCGCAGGATAGTCGGCTGGCAGAAGCGGGATGGCTGCGCCGAGATAAACGTGGTTTTCCTTGGTGGTGTAGATCGCCCCCGTATCCAATCCAAGCAGGCTTGTGATGCTTTCAATCGAAATCTGAAGCACGCGCGGAACTTCCAGTGTTGAATTCAGGTACTGGCTTAGCTTCAACAGCATTGCAAGTTCCTTTGTCGAGCCTTCGATCAGGCTTTCGTTTTGATGGTGGTCCATCTCGCTCATGCTTGCTCCAAATTTCACGATACTATACCAGAAAATAAGAGCGAACCATCGCTCCTTGATGGCATGGCTCCTTTCATGGGGAGACCTGGCGGGCCAAGGTGGAACGCGGGTCTTGATGTGAGTATCTCCATTGCGAGTGATAACAACTGCAAGTTCCAAATTCGTGTGAATATCTTTTATTCAATGGATATGCTTGACACAAGAACATTTGTTCTGTTATTATCCCCTTGTATGTCTATCTGGGATCGTCTTCTGTACCTGATAGGCCTGCGCCCAACGCCCGGTCCTCGAACCTACCATTTTGATGCGAGCGAAAGCCTGCGCGTCACGCTTTCCACCCTTTCCTCTGACGAAGGCCGTCCTGAACACGAATTGATCCCCGATATCCTGGCCGCAGGTCTGACCCAATACACCGCCAATGAGAGGTTGTGGGACAAGTGGAACTCCCTCTCACCCCGCGAACGGGATGTGGCCGCGTTCGTCTGCTTGGGCTACACCAACCGCCAGATCGCCGCCCGTTTGAACATTGCCCCGGATACCGTCAAGGACCGCCTGTCGTCCGTGTTCCGCAAGTTCGATATCAACCGGCGCAATGATCTGCGCGCCCTGTTCTCCGATTGGGATTTCAGCGAGTGGGAACGCCAGAGATAGCCCCTGTTCCACGCCACCCCCAACATCCAGCACCCCCAAACCACCCCCATCTGACACCCAGGTGGGGGCTGTTGTATATGAAAGGGAGGTTGTATTCTGTCGGCATGGACATCCTTCCCGTTCTAAAAATTGGCACATGGATCGCCCTGCATGCCCCGGACGCGGCCTCCGCCGAGAGCATGACCCTGATCGCCGAACTGGGCTTGCGCGGAGCGGTCACCATCCTGGACGGCGGCAATCGTTACCGACCGTACTGGGTGGCAACCTTGCTGCGCAGGAGAACCGTGGACATCTCCGCTGCCGCCAACCGCCTGATCAGCCGGCGCGCCTTCACCTGCTACGAGATGAACACCCTGCTTGCCTCCACGCCATCCCGGCAGGGCCCCTATGTGATCCTCGATCTGCTCAATACCTTCTATGACGATCATGTGCAGTTGCCCGAAGCCTGCCGTCTGCTGGACTTGTGCCTGGAACAGATTGGGCGGTTGGCGCTCTCCAGCCCGGTGGTGGTGACGCTGGCGTCCCCCCAGACGGAGGAGCGCGCCTTTCTGCTGGAGCGGGTCTGCCAAAAGGCGGATGAGATCTTCCTCAGGCAGGCACCGTCTTCCCCGCCCGTCCAACCGGCGCTTTTTTGACCTGCTATGGGACGCACCGTCATCACCATCACGCAGTTGTTGAACGAGACCGAAGCCGATCTGCGGGCATTTCGGCGCACCCTGCGCCGCAGCGATCAGTATGTCTTCGACGGTCTCTTTGCCGCCGCGCGCCGGCATATCGCCGCCATCGGGCAGGCGGAGTCCCTGCTGCCGTTCGAGAGCGCCCTGCTGGCGATGCTGCTGGAACAGGCAAAGGAGATTGCCGTTCTCAGGCAGGAACTGGATGAACTGAAGAAGAAGTACTTATGTTGACTGGCGGAGCCGTGTCGAAACATGCATGAGGCGACCGGCTGGTTGCTGGATGTATACGCGGAGGCGGACGGGGTTTCGCTATGGCTGTTGACCGACGATGACAGGCGCCTGCATTTGCGCATGGATTTCGACATTGCCTTTTACGCGGCAGGCGATTTCGGCCTGCTGCGGCAGGCGTGGATATTTCTGAAGGATAAGTGTGTACAGCTGGAACGCGCCGTCCGCCGCGATCTCTTTCTCGGCGAACGCGATGTGCTGGCAGTCACCACATCCAATCCCGCGGGCATGCAAAAACTGTTTGGGGAACTGCAGCGGGGTTTCCCCGCCCTGGATTACTACGATGCAGATCTTCCCATCACCCTGCGCTTCATGGCGCAAACGAACACGCATCTGCTGGGACGCTGCCGCGTCAAACTGGATGGGCAGTGGATTCGGTCCATCGAGCCTTTGTCCTCGCCCTGGGAGATTGACCCGGCGCCCATGCCCTTGCGCATTCTGACCCTCACGCCGGACTGTAATCCCGCCGTCCGCAAACCCAAACAACTGCATGTGAAATACGGGGACAGGGAGTACAGTCTGTCCGTTGATGCGCCCCGACCATTCCTGATCGGATTGAAAGCCGATCTGCAACGCATCGACCCCGACCTGATCCTGACCAACTACGGCGATACCTGGTTGTTCCCGCAACTGGCAGCCTGGTGCAAGCAGACGGGCATTGGGTTGAATCCGAACCGGGATGAGAACAGACAGGTGTTGACTCGCAAAGCCAATAGTTACTTTGCCTATGGACAGGTGACCTATCGCGGCGCGCAGGCATATTTGTTCGGGCGCTGGCACATCGACCGTAGGAACGCCATGTCGTTCGGGGAATACGGATTAGAAGGCGCGATGGAGCAGGCACGTGTCACCGGCATCGGCGTGCAGGAGATGGCGCGCAAATCGCCCGGCGCAGGCATCACTGCCATGCAGATGCTCACCGCCCTGCACAACAGGATCATGGTTCCCGTACAAAAGCAACAGGTTGAAGGAAGGAAGACTCTGGCGGAATTGATCCGCACCGATCACGGCGGCTTGATCTATCAGCCCCTGATCGGACTGCATGGGAATGTGGCGCAGATCGATTTCTCCTCCATGTACCCTGCGATCATGGTCAAACACAACATCTCCCCGGAGACAGTGGGTCGAGTGGCTGAAGGCGTGTCGGGGCCCATGGGGCAGGATCAAGTGCCGCAGGGGTTGGTGCCCAAGACCCTGCGCCCGTTGCTGGAAAAACGATTGATGCTCAAGAACATCCTGTCCGACCTCGATCCGCGCGATTGCCGCGTCGAAATCCTCAAGGCGCGCGCGGCGGCGCTCAAGTGGTTGTTGGTGGTGTGCTTCGGGTATCTGGGGTACAAGAACGCCCGCTTTGGAAAGATCGAGTCTCATGAAGCCGTGACCGCCATGAGCCGCGAGTTGATGCTGCAAGCCAAGGAAGTGGCAGAAGATATGGGGTTCACGATTTTACATATGTACGTGGATTGTTTATTTATCCAGCAGGATGGATTTGCCAGACCATCCGACTTTGCGCCGCTGATGAACGCCATTGAAGAGAAAACCGGCATCCCGATTGCATTGGAAGGGGTCTTCAAATGGGTGGCGTTTCTGGCGTCCAAACGGGACGCGCGCGTGCCCGTGCCCAACCAATACTTTGGCGCCTTTCAAGATGGTACGCTCAAGTATCGCGGGGTCGAGTTGCGCCGCAGGGATACGACCACATGGGTGAGGAAGGTTCAACTGGCGGCGCTGAAAATTTTGTCGCGCGCGAACACTCCGCATGAATTTTCCGACCGCGTTCCAGAGGTCATGATTTTGGTGGAACGCGCGAAGAGGGAACTCGGGACCGGGCGCGTTCCATTGGAGGAGCTGGTCGTCCGGCAGAGGTTGAGCCGCGCCTTGGACGGATACAGATCCCCATCGCCCGCCGCGCGTGCAGCGCTGCAACTACAGGCGCAGGGCAGGCAGATCGCTCCAGGGCAGTCGGTGGAATTCCTTTTCATTCGAAACGGGGTACATGCCTGGGAAATGGATGAACAGCCGCATCCGAAGCATCTGGATACAAAGCGATATTGCGAACTATTGGACCGGGCGATGCGGACGGTGCTCGATCCATGCAGGCAGTTAGTCATTCCAGAGAGATTGTTGTAAATTAGTAAGAAACACTGCGGCATGATGCATATGGAACCTGTGCTCGAAATCTTGTTGTGTAGCGGTGAGGGTGTGCTGGACATCCAAAACGTCTGATGTAATTCTATATGCCGTCATGATCGTTATCGTCTTTATGGCGACAGTTTCCGGCGCGCCTGCATATACAGCATCATCAGGATGATGATCCAAACCGCCATTCGTACGGTCATCGCAACAATACTATCAATCGCCACCACATCCCGGTAGGATATCTGCAAGATGAGCATGATCAACGCGTGCAGTCCGAAAGTGGCAATGGCGACAGGCCTGGCAAGCCTGTGCCTACTCCAAATGAGAATGGCGGTGACGAAAACGGTCAGGATGCCGACCGTGTAGTTATAGACAGGCAGCCAGTTGATCACATAGTAGTCAGGAAGTTTACCGAGCAAAACCTGTCCACCTGCGAAAACCGCCATTGCGCCGATGATGAACGCGAGAATGGCTGCGATCTTGTTGAGATTTATTTTCATGTTCCTGCCTCTTTCTGCTCCTGCTTCTTGCCGATGGCACGTTCAAGGATGTTGAGAAACTCGTTCAAGGGGACGCGATGTATTCGCGCCGCCCATTCGACCGTGACCGCCTTTGCCGCCAGCATGTGCAGGGAATATCGCCCCATCCGCTTGATTCCAAAAACTTCCATTTGTTTACCCTTTTATAAGAGGGACATGTTCTTGCACGTGTCCCTCTTATTTTTTTATCTACGCCAGTTCGTGTTTACGCAGACCATCCCGCGTGATCTGGAGAAGTTCCTTGATCGGTTGTAGGATGGATATCGCATAGAGCACGAACCCGATGCCGTATAACGCGCCTCGCATCGGGATGAGGAAGATGCTTGCCCAGATGAAAACACTGCCTGCACTGACAGCGGCAATGCTCAACCATGAACCGCCAAGTTGTGGGTTCTCTTCCTTGATGAAGTATTTTCGGGCAATGTAGGGGACGAGGGCAATGCCAAATTGCAGCACCCAGCCATAGATCAAAGCTTGCGGCGCGGTCGATTCGATGGGCGGTCCCTCGGTGTATCCAAGCAGGATCAATGGCGCGATCAGCACGGGCAGCAGAATCCATACATAGGATGCAAGCAGATGCCAACCGCCGGCGTGATCCAAATGCCCGCTGGTTTTAAGTGCGCGTGCCATTAGCGTCACCAGCCAGACGGTTGCGGAAATATGCAGGATCAACCCAGAGACGGTGGGGGGCAGACTGCCGCCCAGCCACGGACCGATTACCAAACCGAGCGCGCCCAGTGCCATCCCCCAGAAGATGAATGAAACTTCTTTTGAGCTGCCAAGCGGACGACCCGTGACCATCGGGATAAAGTCCACCAGTAAGCCCGCGAAGACGAGCGACATGAAGCCCCACGAGTTGGCATGGATGTGAACTTCAAGCGGCACTTGAATATAAAGCGCTTCGCTCCAGTTCAGCCACAAACCCGTGCCGACAATGATGCCGACCAGCAGATAGAAGATGCCCGTGATGTAAAACTTGAGGCTGGCAGGCGCATCCCCGCCGCGTACAGTCCAAAGTTGAAAGAACAGCAAAATTGCTGCGATGAAGACCAGTGTGCCGCCCGTAAAGATTAACGGATGGTTGACGCTGGCAAAGCCTGCAATCAGCGCAACAAAACCGCCATTGAGCGTCAGCCAAATATCCCAGCGCATGGCAGGGCGCGGCTTCTTGGAAAGCGAAGCGATCAGCAAGGGCAGTAACCCAAACACAACCTGTGAGATGAGTCCCAGTGTGATGAAATGCACGCGCACCCAACGCAAGGCGGGGAATGGACCGATCAAGTTCAGGCTGACGAGCGAGGCATCCGCTGCCATAAACAGCGCGATGAATGTGAAAAGCAGGGTGGTGATCAAATATGGAACTGGCATTGAGTTTCTCCTTTGGATTTCATTTGAACCTGTTGATTTGCCTGTTTAGGGCATTAAACCGGAGTTGCCGAGGCGGTTATGAATATCTGTAAATGCATCTGCCTGAGTTTGCGTAATGACATTTTCCTCAACCAAGGCTGCCAGGATCATCGCTTCACGCTCTGTTGCATTTCCGCCGCTTTGCATGACCTCCGGATGAGCAAGTCGATACTGCTCCACCGCATCATGGACAGTTGTGAATATTTCCGCCTCTTCTTCAGTGATCACATCCTGTTTTACAGCCTTCACCAGAATCTCAGCTTGTTGGGCAGCCTGGACATCGGGATCATATGCTGCGCCGCCCACGCCGCTGACGGGTTGAACTGTTCCATCGCCAAGTGCGCGCATGTAATTGACCAGATTCCAACGGGATTGTTCGTCAAGAACCGTCCAGCCAGGCATGGATGTGCCAAAAGGTACCCCTCCTTCGCTGATACGCCAGAACAAATAATCATCCGCCATCATCTGACTGGAATGCGCTAAGGGCGAAGGGGCGGGGTCAAGTGTGGAGCCGGCAGGACCATCCCCCATGCCGCCATCTCCATGACAACTGGCGCAATTCACAGTGTAGAGTTCACCTCCCCGTTCAAGCGACTCCTTATCGGCAGGAAAGGGATTGGTCAGCCCTGCATACTCCGCAGGGATCTCGGCGTGATGCCGTTCCATCATGCCATGTCCACCCATTCCAGGACCCATCCCGCCGTCTTGAAAAGCACAGCCAGCGAGAAGCAACATTGGGATTACAAGCAGGATAACTTTTTTCATCTCCGGCTACTTTCCATACCACATGCGGGCGAGGAGGTTATCCTTGAGCATAAACTGATGATAGAAGGCCGCACCGACATGCAATAGTACGGTCAATACCAATGCGGGGGCAATCAAGCCGTGCAGCATCCGCGCTGTGAAGTCGAAGAAGTCCGCGGGAAGGATGCCCGATCCTCCAAATACAATTGGGGCAAGCCCAGCCTGAATGGAAAGCGACATGCCACTGACCGCCATCAAGAAAACCAACAGATATAAGGCATGGTGAACCGCCTTGCCAACCCAATCGAAGATGGCATTGCCGGCTGTAACATGTTCCGGTTTGGGCAGTCGTTGGCGCATGACAAACCGATAGACAATGACCAGCAATATGGTGCTTCCCACTGCCATGTGCAATGCCAACGGGTTGAGTTTGGCATCATCGTTCGGCAGCCCGCTCATGGATTTGCCCATCACAAAGGCAACTACCACCAGAAGCACAACCAGCCAATGCAATGTAACTTGAACAGGATGATAACGTTTTGGCTTGTTCATCATTGCTCTCCCTTTGCGCCAAGGAAAACTACGCGTGTTTTGGCATTCATGCCGCGTTTCGCGCCGCTCGGCACAACCACCGTCACGCCTGGTGTAATGGCAAAGGTTTCATCGTCGACTGTCATCAACCCTTCGCCTTCGAGAAAATGATACATCGCCGCCTCTCCAGGGTGGATGGGAATTTGCCCGCCCGCCTCCAGCCCGACGACTAACGCCTTGAACTGCGGCGTGTCGATCAGAAACTGTGGTTTCGGTCCATCCGCTGCAAAGAACGCCTTTGATTTTGTGTCTAAGAAATAGATGTCGGACATATCATCTCCTTTGATATGCCTGACTTTAATGGGAGTCTCCGCTTCACACCCCGACTTTTGTCGGGTTTTTCAGCCCAAACTTACCTCTGGCTGAACCATGCCCTATAAAACAAACATGACCTGCCAAATGACAGGTCATGTTTGTGCATGTCTTAAATCTTAGTACACTTCGTGAACAGTATTGTAGACGTTGAACTTTCCGGTCGGAGTGATGAGGTCTTTTATGCGAGTGATTTCCTCAAGTGTTTCATCGTTGTAGACCACGATCTCACCGGTTTTGCCGGGTTGGTCGGCGCTGCCCCAAATGCTCACCCAGACCTCGGTGCCATCCTGGTTGTATTCAAAATGGACGGCGCGTCCATAGTCCGCGGCCTCCCAGCATTTGTAGGTTTTGGTTGGATCTTCCTTGGCAATCACGCAGATCGTGCGCTGGAGAACTTCATCGGAATTGAGAACGAGATCCGCCCAGATCCAATTACTGTTCGGGTGTGTTTTGATGAAGAGACTGCCCGCGCCGGGGAGTTCGAGATTGCGGACGACCTTCCATGCGCTGTCCGGATGTCCCTCGGGGTCCGTGCCAATGGCGATGAAGGAGGTCGAACCAAGGTGGGATGTGCCCCAAACAGGACCGAATTCAGGGTCGATCCAGTTCGCGCCGCG
Source organism: uncultured Anaerolinea sp. (assembly GCA_964410375.1). GTDB lineage: Bacteria > Chloroflexota > Anaerolineae > Anaerolineales > Villigracilaceae > Villigracilis. Next base: position 15,438 of record CAYPHR010000015.1, read on the forward strand.
ACCGGGGTGGGGAATCTCGGGCGTATCCACCATTGCTTCAAGATCGCCTTCGAGTGCATCAACCACAACAATTTTGTTGGATTGATTTGCCGCAACCATGAAATACCGTTTTGTGGATTCCCATCCGCCATCATGCAGGTAGAGCGCGGAACTGATCATTTTGACGGTGGGATTCATCGGGTCCTGATAATTGACCAGCCAGACTTGCCCGGTTTCCTTGACGTTAACGATCCACTCGGGTTTGTATTCAGAAGAAACGATGGCAGCCACACGTGGGTCGCCGACATAAGTATTAGTGTCAGCAGTGTAGCCGCGCACACTGGTGATTTTCATCGGTTCCAGGGTCTGCCCGTCGAGGATTGTGAAATGAGAGGGCCAGTAACAGCCGACGATCGCGTATGTATCGGTAAAGTCGCCGAGTTCGCCGTTGTATTTGCTTACTTCCACCGAGCGGGCGTCGTAGCAGGTCTGTATCTCTGCAACTTTTTCGGGAATTTCCATCCATAAGTCAACAAGCGCCAGTTTGCCATCGCGTCCGATGACATAGACATAACGCCCGGTGGCGGACATGCGCGAGATGTGGACGGCATAACCGGTATCAACTTTAGCAACGATTTCGTAGGTGCTGCCATCGATAATGGCGACCTGCCCCGCATCGCGCAGGGTGACGGAGAAATAATTTTCCCAATTGCGGGCTGTCTGCGGTTCGGTGGGGCGGTCTTCCGGTGCAACGAACACCTGCCATGTGGCTTTCATCTGTTCCATCGACATTTCTGGCGGCGTGGGTGGCTCATTCTGCAGGTATTTTGCCATGATCTCGGTTTGTTCCTGCGTAAAGAAACCCTGTTTGCCCCAATCAGGCATGCCTTTGAGGGTACCGTTGTAAATGATTGACGCTAAGGCGATTGTTCCTTTTGGCAGGGTCAGGTCGGGGGTCAGGGCAGGACCAGTGGCACCCTTGCGCATGGTTCCATGACAGCCAGCACAGCGGTCAAAGAAGGTTTGTTTTGCCCAGGAAAAATCTTCTTCTGAGAGGTCGACATCAGCGTCGGAAGTGTCCACCACTACATTTGCATTTTCCATGATGGTTTCACCGCCGGGCAGGGTGGCAAGGTAGCCGACGATTAGGCGAATCTCCGTATTGGTGAGTGTATCTTTGAGGGTTGCAGGCATGAGACCGGGTTGGCATATGCCGGTGGGACAGTTCTGTGATAGAAAAGCTTCAGGGTCAATGATGGATTCCAGCAGGAAATCCTCGACATTATCTGCCTGCCCCTTGTATAAACCAACTGATAAATGTCCATCCGCAACAGTTCTGGCACTGGAAAGGTCAGGGCCGATGATGCCGACCGCACCGGGGATTCCAGGAATTGCATGACAGGCGCCGCATCCGCCCTTGGTGAAGGCATCTGTTACTGCTTGCGGTTCCAGCTCTACTGCTTCAAAGGATTCCAATTCCCGAGTCGGGGCACATGCCCAAATAATCAAGGCAAGCCCCATAAAAACAAAAACATACATAAGTTTCGATTTCATCTAATTCTCCTGGAGTGTGAACAGTGTCACAAATGTAAGTGATAAAAGAAACAATATCTGTGACTTAAATCACTTGACTATGGCATCGAGAAGTTAGCTGAATTGGTCCCCTTTACCGTTTATCACCCTTAGGATATCGCTCGTTTCATAAGCTCCGCGTGGTTTAGGATGCGGATTTGCTGTTTGTCCATTTCGATTAACCCTGCCTTCGTCAACTCGCGGATGACACGGCTCAATACATCAGGCACAGTCCCCAAATGTGCTGCGAGTTCGGTTTGATTCGTCCAACGTCGGCGCTCGATCATGTCTCCATCAGCGGAATCCAATAACAGTTT
>CAYPHR010000015.1:17315-23522 GCA_964410375.1 uncultured Anaerolinea sp.
TGCAAAACGTGCCTCAACCGTCTTGAGTGAAAGATCGGATGCAAGCGCAACCAGATCGATGATCTTGTCCGCCATATTACCGATGATCTGCAGTGCTGTCTGCGGATATTTCATCACCACCTCCTCCAATGCATGGCGCGGAATGAGCCAGATGCCCGACTCTTCCAAAGCCACCGCCGTTACAGGGTTGGGGCGTTTTGCCAGCACGCCGATCTCATTGAAGATTTCACCTGCATTTAAAAAACGCAAAACTTGTTCCCGTCCATCGGGCGCGGTCCGCAAGGCTTTTAACGAACCGTACTGCAAATAATACAAATTGGACTCGGTGTCGCCCTCCCAAAAGACAACCGCGTTAGGTGGAAATACCTTCCATAAGGCGCTGGCGGCAAGTGCATAAATGGTTTCATAATCCAGTCCGTGCAGGAATTCAAAATCTTGCAGGCGCCTGAGAAGAATATCGGTTTGCATATAAGGATATGTTCGGGCAGGAAATTGTTACTGGATATATTTTTCCAAAAGGGAGTGGTTTAGGAATATGAATTCCGTGTGATTAATTTGGATTTCTCCCTGCTCTGCAAAACGATACAAAATGCGGCAGCAGTAACCTGTCCTTTAAGAATTAAAAACAGGTTGGGCCATACATCTCCGTGATAGGCAATCCACTCACCGCCTTGGAATTGACGAATCTTTGCCTGGGCTTGCAGTTGTTTAAGTTCGTCAGTATCCAGTTGGAAAAATACCTGGTTTCGAGCAAGGAAGCTTTTATGCTTCATATCTTCACCTGATTTCATGCGAGATGCTCAAACGGGAATTCAGCAGTGGATTTGTCTTAAGTCAAAGACTTCTCTCTTTTTTTTGTGATGGAATTCTTATTAAAGGAGCGTAGAAATGAAGAACAACTTCAAACTTGGCGCAGTTTTGTCTGTTATTGGTATTATAGCAGGATTGCTACTCTTCTATTTTCTTGCCAATACCTACAACCCTGTCATTGATGCCCACTTTAGCGAAGGGCGGTCGGATGAAGGCAATACGGTGCGGGTCGTGTATGCCATGCTCGGCTGGTGGGGAACCGCAGCAGGCGCGCTATTGGGTTGAATTAAAATCCAACTCCGGGACATGGAATCCTATTCTCGAATCTATAAAACACGGCAATGTGACTCTTCTGTACAGCGCACATGACGCGGAGCACAACCATGCGCTCACGCTCAAGCGTTTTTTTGAAAAAAATGGCGAGAACATGAGATAACAGTAACTAAAAAATAGCAACAGGTGTTCTTTGCGCTTCCGCAAAGACAAAACCTGAATGTTGGAGTATTTTTATCCATGTGAGAAGAATTCAGACATATACCATGAGCAAAAGGAGATATGAAATGAGTGAAGATGTAACAAAAACTCTTGACGTACGACAAATCCCGCCGCCGCAAAAACACCCGGTAATCTTCGAGACCTTTGAGAACCTGACGCCGGGAAAAAACTTCATCTTAGTCAATGACCATGACCCGAAGCCTCTTTATTATCAGTTCGTTCACGAACTTGAGGGGCAGTTCACTTGGGAATATTTGGAACAAGGTCCTGAGATCTGGCGGGTGCAAATCGGCCGCCCTGCTTCAAGTTAACGCGAGCTTTGATATCTACGCACGAGGCTGGGCTTCATTCAATGCCCAGCTTCGTGGAGAATTCGAACAAACAGGTCATAAAAAAAATCTTATCGAGGTAACGATCCATCAATGACTTAAAAAAAAGAAGTTCTCTTTGACGAAGCGCAAAGTTCTTTCCGGCTGCATCGCCTTTTACTATTAAGTTGAATAATCCTGATCAGATGACTCCTCGCAGAAAGACTCCCCTCCGTATCGAAGTGACCGAGACACATCAGTGCTCGGTGGATTTGCGTTTACAAATCCTGCACGGTTTGCCTTTCTTTGCCGATCTCCCTCATGCGGATGTTAAGCATGTGAACCACTTATTCCACGAATATGGATATGCCCCCAACGAAACCATTTGCTTCGCGGGAGATCCCGCCGAGCGCCTCTTCGTGGTGGCAGACGGACGTGTCAAACTGATGCGTCATTCGCTCTCGGGCAAAAACGTCCTGCTGGATATGTTGACTCCCGGCGAATTTTTCGGTTCGCTCTCCGCCCTGGGCGAGGATGTGTACCCGGATACCGCCGAAGCCCAGACCCAATCCTGTGTGCTTTCGATCAGCGCCGCCGATTTTCGACACGTGCTGGAAAAACATCCCAAGGTCGCCCTGAAAGTTTTGGAGACCACTGCTTTGCGATTGCGCGATGCGCAGGAACGCGTCCGACAATTGAGCGCGCTGACGGTCGAGGGACGAGTCGCAAATGTACTGCTTGTCCTGGGAAAAAAGTTTGGCAGGCGAAGCGACGTAGGCTTGTTGATCGAGGCGCCGCTGACGCGCGACGATTTGGCGGCAATGACTGGCACAACCACTGAGTCCGCCAGCCGTGTGATGAGTCAGTTCCAGAAAGACGGCTTGATCCAGACTGGTAGAAAGTGGGTGTCCATTCTCGATCAAAAGGCGTTGGAGCAAGCCGCCAGCGCCGAGAGAGGCTGAAATACGACTGACCCCTTCCAACCAAGTGCGGATGAAAATCCGCACTTTTTTATTTCGTGCACTTAATTGATGTGCATCATGGAACGAATCCCTTCAGACCGGTATAGTGTGTGTACATTCAAATTGAGTAAGAAAGGAGACCAATCCATGAAAAAGACCCTTTTACGAAGTCAGGAACTCTCTTGCCCCTCGTGCGTTGCCAAGATCGAAGGCGCGCTCAAGGCGTTGGGCGGTGTCAGCGAGGCGAAAGTGTTTTTCAACACGGGCAAGATCGAGGTCCAGCATGACCCGCAGGTGGTCAATGCCGAAGATCTCGTCAAGGCAGTGAGGTCTGTCGGATACGAAGCGCGCGAAGCCATATTCTAAGTTGACAAAGTGGAGAGCGTGAAATTGGTTCCCGCTCTCCAAAAGACCTGATCGAAGTTATCCACAGATTTTTCACTGAACTTCTTCAATCTGTGAAATCTGCGGAGAAGGTTTGAACGAGGTGCAATATGAACAAAATCAAATCGGTATTCTCAAATTTACAACAGCGTCGTAAACTGCTGACCATCATCAGCGGCGCATTGATCCTTATCGCGTTCGGTGCGGATTATTTTTTTGACTGGCGGACAATCTTCAATGTGGCGATGATCGGCGCGGCATTGACCGCAGGTTGGGATATTGCCGTGCGTGCCATCGTCAGTTTGCGGAACCGTCACATCAGCATCGAACTGCTGGTCACGATCGCCACGCTCGGCGCGCTTTGGATCGGCGAATATTGGGAAGCTGCCGCAGTGACCTTCCTTTTTATCTTCGGCGCGTATCTTGAAGCGCGCACGCTCAGCCAGACGCGCAAAGTCTTGAGCGGTTTGCTCGATCTCGCGCCGACAACCGCGGTCGTTGTCCGCGACGGCAAACAAGTGGAAGTGATGCCGAACGAAGTCACATCGGATGAGACCGTGCTGGTCAAGCCCGGTACAAGAGTCCCCGTGGACGGCGAAGTGATAAATGGTCGCTCTGCGGTGGACGAAAGCACCATTACGGGCGAACCTATACCCGAAGAAAAATCAATCGGCTCCAAAGTCTTCGCGGGGACCATCAACCAAAATGGTTTACTCAAAGTACGCGCCACAGGCATCGGTGCCGACACCATGCTGGCGCGCATCATCCGCCGCGTCGAGGAAGCGCAGGACGAAAAAGCGCCCACACAGCGTTTCATCGAACGCTTCGCAAACTGGTATACGCCTTTCATAATCGCGCTCAGCATCGTAACCTATACCATCACACGCAACATCGAACTCGCGCTCACATTGCTCGTGATCGGCTGCCCAGGCGCGCTTGTCATCTCCACGCCCGTTTCGGTCGTGGCAGGCATCGGACGCGCTGCGAAGAGCGGCATCCTGATCAAAGGCGGCGAATATCTCGAGAACGCCGGGAGGATTTCCGCACTGGCATTGGATAAGACCGGCACATTGACTCAGGGCAAACCGCGCGTGACGGATGTGATTCCGTTCGCTTCTTTCTTGGATCCGAACCTGCCCGCCGTTTCTGGAAGTTGGGACTCAGCCCAGGCAACCGTCCTGCATTGGGCGGGCATCGTGGAGGCGGGTTCGGAGCATCCGCTGGCGCGTTCGATACTATCTGCAGCGGAATCGCTGGGCGAAATCCCCGCAGCACAACATTTCGACGCGTTCACGGGTCGTGGTGTGCAGGCGCAATATGCCGGTCACATCATTGGTGTTGGGACGCTTGAATTGATGAGGCAGTTGAAAGTCTCTGTGGACGATCAAGCCCGCGATGTGCTGAACCGCTTGAAGTCCGAGGGGAAGACCGCTGTGCTGGTCGCACTCGATGGGAGAGTCATTGGCGTGCTCGGCATCGCTGACCCGATCCGTGAAACGACTGCATCAATGATTCGCCGCTTGAAAGAGGTTGGGCTGAAGCGAATTGTTATGCTCACCGGCGATGATCGCCTGACCGCGCAAAGCATCGCATGCCAGGCAGGCATTGAAGATGTGCGTGCCGAGTTGCTGCCCGATGATAAACTTTCCGCCATTCGTGATCTACAAAAAGATGGTCAGGTGGTCGCGATGGTCGGCGACGGAATCAACGATGCGCCCGCGCTCGCTGCTGCGGATATTGGCATTGCCATGGGCGCGGCTGGAACCGACATCGCTATTGAAACTGCCGACGTTGCGCTAATGTCAGACGATATGATGAAATTGCCCGAAGCGATTCGTCTGTCGAAAGCCACCCTGCGAAACATCTATCAAAATGTCTTCATCGCGTTGACGACCGTGAGCATATTGCTGCTGGGCGTGCTGTTCGGGAAAGTCCACATGGCGGGTGGGATGTTGATCCACGAAGCCTCGGTGTTGATCGTCATCGTGAACGGAATGCGGCTGTTGAAAGAACAGCCGCATGAAGGCGAAACTCTTCCTTCCTTTTCCATTGCGCCTCAAGCCTCAGCGAGATCATAACGTCAATTCTTCAAAGAAGGTTTATCTGCCATCTCATGATCAGCCTGTGATCTTCAAAGTGTCTGTAGAAAATAGGCAGCTATGATCAACTGGGCTGCCCATTACCCCAATCCAGAGATGAGGCGTTGAAAGATAACCTGCGAAACAAAAGCTCCTCTGCGATTGCAACTTCTGCAAAGAGCAATAAACTCGTCAAGCTGGTTGTAATACCTTCGGGGTCCCATTGCCATTGGATCCAGCCGAACATTCCAATAATCAACGTGGGGAGCAACATGCGCCCTGTACCGATCAAACCGCTCGCGACAAGTTCACTAAGCCAGCGACAAATCACCGTTCCAAACAACTCAGCCCGTGATTTTCGCCGCACGAGTCGTTATAGTGTGGTGGATGCGGGCTTATATAGGCTAAAATCGTATAGGCCAATCGTTTTTTGATTGAAATGCATATTAAACTTAACTCCTTCGTTACAATCCTCGCCTCCTGGCACATAAATTGATTTAAGCATTTTACAAAGTGCGCTTTAATCTGATCGTTCGTTATGAAAAAGAAGAGGATAATCATGCCCACCCTGACCCGCTGGTTTCTCAAGGCATCGTTGGTTTATTTGATTCTGGCATTATGCGCGGGAATACTCCTTGCCCTGCCCGGGAACACATTGATCCCCGGCTTGTTCCCGGTCTACATTCATACACTTGCATTTGGCTGGCTGACCCAATTGATATTTGGGGTGGCGTCATGGATGTTCCCCAAATTCAGCAGCGCCAAGCCACATGGTCACGAATGGCTGGGATGGGCGACCTTCGTTCTTTTGAATGCGGGCTTAGTTCTGCGGGTTATCTTTGAACCGCTTCACAGCAAGACACCCACTACATTCAGCGGTTGGATTCTGGTTGGCTCTGCGCTTCTGCAATGGCTGGCGGGCTTAGCCTTTGTTGCGAATACATGGTCGCGGGTCAGGGAGAGATAAATGCCGCGCCTGAGCGTATACTTTATTCGTGCATCCTTGATATACCTTGCTTTGGGATTTACAGTTGGGGGAGGTTTATTGGCAAACAAGGGAGTGGTGTTCATGCCGGCGATCTGGGCATTTCTGTCCATGCATATAGAGTTTTCCTTTGTGGGATGGATGGTCAATCAATCAATGGGAGTTGCATTTTGGATCCTGACTCG
>CAYPHR010000016.1:0-12277 GCA_964410375.1 uncultured Anaerolinea sp.
CAGGGGCGGTTCTGTTGCTCGGGACGCTGGTCATCCTGTTCTCAGGTCCATACCTGGCTGGGGAAGTCTGCGAAGAAAAATACTACGCCATGTTGCTGGCGATGATCGGCTTGATGATCGGCTTGACCTGCGCAGGTGACTTGTTCAACCTGTGGGTGTGGTTCGAAGCGATGGCGATCTCGTCGTATTTGTTGGTCGCGTTCTATCGCGAGCAAGCTGCATCGTTGGAAGCGGGGATGAAATATCTCGTCCAAAGCGCGGTGGGATCGGTGCTGGTGCTGGTGGGTATTTCGCTCGTCCTTGCCAATGCTGGGACGTTGGACCTGCTCGAAGTCCGCGAAGCAGTTTTGAGGTCCGATGTGAACCGCCTGACGTGGCTCAGCGCGGGCGCGTTGTTCATCATCGGCTTCGGGGTCAAAGTGGCATTCGTCCCGCTCCACACCTGGCTGCCCGATGCGCATTCGCAAGCGCCAAGCGGAATCAGTGCGATGCTTTCGGGTGTGGTCATCGAAGTGGGGTTGATCGCCATGCTGCGCGCACTCTCCGCGTTGACGGGTTTCGCGGTTTCGTGGGGCATCATCTTCCTATTGTTTGGCGCGTTGAATATTTTGTATGGCAACCTGCTGGCGCTGCGCCAAACCGTCGTGAAGCGGATGTTGGCGTTTTCGAGCCTGAGCCATGTGGGCTATATGCTGATGGGTTTGGGTATTGCGCTGGTTTCTGGAGTTGCGTTGGGTGCGCAGGGCGCGTTCTTTCATTTGTTCACGCACATGTTGATGAAGGGACTTGCCTTTCTTGCAGTTGGCGCGTTGATCTACGCGATGTATCTGCAGAACGACCAGCACCAGCCATTAACGATCAATGACATGGCGGGCGTAGCGCAGAAGTATCCGCTGGCTGCGCTGGCGTTGAGTATTGCCGTGCTTAGCCTTGGCGGGCTTCCGCCGCTGGCTGGCTTTATGTCGAAGTGGCAGATCTTTGTGGCGGGCTTCGAAACAGGCGACGGCTGGGTCGTCGGCTTGATGATCTTCATGGCGTTGAACAGCGTGCTGTCGCTGGCGTATTACGCGCCGCTGGTGAATGTGATGTATCGCAAAATTCCGTCTGAGCAGGTGCTGGCGGGCAAGTCCGTGCCGTTTGCGCTTGCCCTGCCGATGGTGCTGATGCTGGCGTTGATCATCGTTTTGGGTTTCGTCCCGCAGTGGATGGAATGGATCACATTGCCCGCCGCCCAAAGTTTGCTTGTGATGTTCGGGAGTTGATATGGCTGAACTTTTACTTACTCCGTTGATCGCTTTTCTGGTCTATGCGCTGGCGGCTTCCGCGCTCTCTGGGCTGGGACGTTTGTTCTCTGCGAAGGGACGCGAGTCGCAATTCAAGTCGGAGGCGTATGCCAGCGGCGAAGACCACGACCCATTGCCTGCTGCGCCTGGCTATCGTCAATTTTTCGTGATCGCTTTGTTCTTCGCGGTGCTGCATCTCGGCGTCATCATGGTCGGCAGCAGTGACCTTTCGAATGTCACCATCGTGTATTTGCTCGGTCTGATCTTGGCGTTGATCGCGTTGATCTTGGGATAGGAATGGTGAAACGATGAATAACAAACCAAACCTTTGGAAACAAACCATGAACAAAGTCCGCACATGGGCGCGGATGAATTCCATCGGGGCGATCCACTTCAACAGCGGCTCGTGCAACGGCTGTGACATCGAAATCCTTGCCACGCTCACGCCGCGTTATGACGTGGAGCGCTTCGGCATCAAACTACACGGAAGTCCGCGTCATGCGGATGTTCTGCTGGTGACGGGACCCGTGACGCGTCAGGCTCGCGAACGCTTGATCCGCACCTATGAGCAGATGCCTGAGCCGAAATTTGTCATCTCGGTCGGTGCATGCAGCATTTCAGGCGGCGTATTCGACGGCTGTTACAACGTCGGCGGTTCGGTGGATGAAGTCATCCCTGTGGACGTGTTCGTGCCTGGTTGTCCGCCGCGCCCCGAAGCCATCATTGACGGCATCATCCAGTTGCTGGGCGAACTGCAAGGCGGAGCGCCGCGCCCTGTGGCGAAACCGAAAATCGCGGAAGAGGTATCTTCATGAGCATTGAACAAAAATTACAGACCGCGGAACAACTGCTTGCGCCGTGGAATAAGGAGATCATCCGTCCCGAAGAAAACCGCTTGGATGTGGTGATTCAGCCTGAGGCGTTGCATGAGGCGGCGTCCGAATTGCATGATGCGAAGTGGGGCTATCTATCCGCCATCACAGGCATGGACATGGGTGTGGAAGCAGGTCAACTCGAAGCGTTGTATCACTTCTGCAATGGACATGCCATTACATCACTGCGAGTCCGCATGCCGCGCAATGAAGCGGTGGTTTCCAGTATTGCGGATATCATCCCGCCTGCGACATTTTTCGAGCGCGAGATCAAGGAAATGTTCGGCATCGAAGTGGAAGGGTTGGCTGTTACAGACCATCTCTTCCTGCCTGAAGACTGGCCCATTGGCGTGTATCCCCAGCGCGCGGATTTTACGAATGAGCAGGCGAAGGCGATGGAAGAAAGCCACGTGGACCAGATGCCCGAACCTGGGCGGGTGGGCGAGAATACGTTCGTTGTGCCGATCGGTCCGCAGCATCCCGCGTTGAAGGAGCCTGGTCACTTTTCGTTTACGGTGGATGGCGAGATTGTCACAGCGGCAAAGATGCGTTTAGGCTACGCTCATCGCGGAATCGAAAAAGCCGCTGAGAGCCGAAGCTGGGTCGAGAATTTATATCTCTTCGAGCGCGTGTGCGGCATCTGCTCGCATACGCACGCGATGGCGTTCAGCATGGGCGTGGAGCAACTGGCGAAGGTCGAAGTGCCGATGCGCGCGCAAGCCATCCGCGAATTGGTGGCGGGACTTGAACGCGTTCACAGTCATTTGCTGTGGCTGGGTGTCGCCGCGCATGAAGCGGGCTTCGACACGCTCTTCATGTATTCATGGCGTGACCGTGAAACCGTGATGGACTTGCTCGAACAGATCACGGGCAACCGTGTGAATTACTCCGCCAACCTTCTGGGCGGCGTGAAATGTGACATCGGCGAAGAGCAATCGAAAGCCATCAAGGAAGGGCTTTCGTATCTGGAGACGCGCATCCGTCACTACCTTGAAGTAGTCACCACCGACGCAATGTTCCTCAACCGCACGCGCGGCATCGGCACGATCACCGCACCCGAAGCGGAGCGTTTTGGTTTGCTCGGACCCACCGCCCGCGCGTCAGGCGTGATGCGCGATGTCCGTGTGGAAGCGCCGTATGGGGCGTATGCCCGTTACCCCGTCAGTCTCGTCACCGAAACGAACGGAGATTTGGAAGCGCGCTGTGTGGTGCGCTTGAAGGAATTGCTGGTCAGTTGTTTTGCCATGCGTTCCATTTTGGACAACATGCCCGATGGTCCGCTCACGGCGCGGATGCCGCGCAAAATTCCAGCAGGCGAAACGGTTGCCCGCATCGAAGCGCCGCGCGGCGAGTTGTTCTACTTCATCAAAAGCAACGGCGGCGAAATCCCCGCCCGCGTTCACGTCCGTACGCCGAGTTTGTGCAACTGGGTCTCGGTGCTGGAGAAGGCGGTCGGGCGTCAACTTGCGGATGTGCCGATGTTGATCGCAGGCATGGACCCGTGCTTCTCCTGCAATGACCGCGTCGTCACTGTGGTGGATTCCAAGACGCAAGAAAACTGGTCATGGAAGCGCCTGCGCGAATACGGAATCGAGTATTACAACCGATGAACACGCTCACTTCATTCCTCACTTTGTTGATCTTCCCCGCGGGCGTCACGCTCATTCTGATGGGCATGTTCTACGAATGGGTCGACCGCAAACTCGTCGCCCGCTTTCAAAACCGCGTCGGTCCACGCTGGTTCCAACCTTTTGCGGATGCGGTCAAACTGCTGGCGAAGGAACAGATCACGCCCGCCATCGTCAATCCCTACCTGTTTTTTGGATTGCCCATCTTCGCACTCGCGGGAGCATTGACCGCCGCCTTATACGTCCCATTGTTTGGACTTGCCCCGCCTCACAGCCTGACGGGTGACCTGATCATCACCATCTACCTGCTCAGCCTGCCAACGATGTGCATCGGCTTGGCGGGTTGGAACACCACCAGCCGCTTCTCGCTCATCGGTGCCACCCGCGCCCTGACCCAGCTCTTCGCCTACGAAGCGCCGTTCCTTTTGGCATTGCTCGGACCCGCACTTGTGGCGGGAAGTTGGCAGATCAGCGAGATCAACGACTACGCCATCGGTCACTGGTTGATTTTGTCGCAGCCCATCGGATTTATCGTGGCGGTCATCGGCTTGATGGGCAAATTGGAACTTCCGCCCTTCGACGCCCCCGAAGCGGAGACGGAAATCGTCGCTGGCGCGTTGACCGAATACAGCGGGCGCGGCTTGATGATGTTCCATCTGGCGAAGTCCGCCGAATTGGTCATCGGTCTAACACTGGTTTCGTCGTTCTATCTCGGCGGCTTGACGGGCATTAGCTCGTTCCTGCTCAAGACCATCGCCCTGCTGTTCTTCATGGCGATTCTGCAATCCCTGCTGACCCGCCTGCGCATCGACCAGACCGTCGGCTTGTGGTGGCGTTTCGGCGCGATTTTGGTGCTGGCGCAGATTCTCGTCACCATTTTATTGAAAGGATAAGTGCCATGAAAATCGGAACCATGTTCAAGGATATTCTGGCGTCGTTCTTCAAAAAGAACAGCACGCAGATGTATCCTTTTGAGAAGCATCCCACTCCCGAACGGTTTCGCGGCAACCTGTTCTACGACCCTGCCAAATGTACGGGCTGTTGTCTGTGCGTCAAGGACTGTCCCTCCAAAGCCATCGAACTGGTCACGCTTGATCGTGCCGCCAAACGCTTCGTCCTGAAGTATCACATGGACCGCTGCATCTACTGCGGACAATGCGCCTTAAATTGCCGCTTCAAATGCATGGGTATGTCCAACAAAGATTGGGAGCACGCCGCGCTGAACAAGGAAGAATTTACTGTGTTCTATGGAAAGGAAGAGGATGTCCACGAAATGCTGGAGAACCTCACTAAGCCGCCTGTTGAGTCAGCGGACAAATAGCCGAATTGCCATTCTCGGCATCGGCAACGAGATGCGCGGCGATGACGCGGCGGGGATTCTCATTGTCCGCGCTTTGAGTTTGCGTGTAGTCAATCCAGGGAGTTTGCGAATTTTTGAAGGTGGACGCGCCCCCGAAAATACCACAGGTGATTTGCGAAAATTCTCTCCCGATTTGGTGGTGCTGATCGACGCTGCTGACATGGGAAAAGAAGCGGGATATATTGCGCTTATCCCAATGGAACAGATCGATGGAATCAGTGCCAACACACACAGCCTGCCACTCTCCATGCTGGCGCGCTATTTGACCTTGGAATTAAATTGCGAAGTTGCCTTGCTTGGGATTCAACCGAAATCCATTGAAATGGGGGAGTCTGTTAACGATGCAGTGAATCAAGCAGTGAATGACATTGTTGAAGAAATATCCACGCTTTGCTCGGAATGTTTCTCCAACCCCGCTTCGACCACAATGCGCGGCACGATCTCTTCCCAGCCGACTGCCATCAGGTGAATGCCGCTCACGCCTTGTTTGGTCTTTACCTTTTCCACCAACTCCAGCGCAATCTGCAAGCCTTCTTCCTGTTCGCCGCCTTTTTCCCTGGCGGCTTCCATACGCTTTAGAATTTTCTCCGGTACGAATACACCGGGAATCTTCTTGTCCATGTAGGCGGCGGTCTTGTAACTCTTCAGTGGCGTAACGCCGATCAGAATATACACTTTGTCCAGAATATCCCGTTTCGCGATCTCATTCAGCCATTCATCGAGCGCGTCTGCATCAAAGACCACATTGGTCTGGAAGAACTGCGCCCCCGCGTTGACCTTCTTCTGCTCGCGCAACGCCTGAAACTTCATATTGGACGCGAACGGTGACGCTGCCGCGCCTAGGAAATATTTTGGCGGAGTTTTGATCTCGCGCCCGTCGAGATATTTCGCTTCATCCCGCATCCGGCGCAGGATCCACAGCATTTGAATCCCGTCCAAGTCCACGACATCCATGCGCCCCTGCGGACCGGGTCCCAGCACCATGCTGTCGCCTGTCAGGCAGAGTACGTTGCGCACGCCCAATGCGGATGCGCCCATCACGCTCGATTGCAAACTGACGCGGGTATGGTCGCGTCCCGTGATCTGCATCACAGGGTCGGCGCCTAAGTCCAATGCGATCTTGCTGCACGCCATTGATGACATGCGCGGTATCGCCGAAGCGCTGTCGGTGAAGTTGAGCGCCGTCACATACGGCTTGAGCATTTCGATGTTCTGCGTGAATTTGTCCGTGTCGATGGAAAGGGGAGGTGTGACTTCCGCCGCGACGACGAACTCGCCTGCTTTCAGTCTGCGTTCCAGTTCGGAGACGGGCTCGTCATATTTCGGCGCGTGATACTCTGCGTCGCCCTGCCACCAATCGGGCTGGCGCACAGGCTTGAAGATGGAATCCAAGGTTTGGGTAACAGAACCAGGTTTCCCCGAAGTCAGACCCGCGGCGATGGTCTTTAATCCTATTTTGCCCGCTTGTTCGAATACATCGCCCCAACTGTCGTGTCCCGCCTTATTCCAATCCATGGGCGGCAGCACTTCGAGCAATAACGCTTCACGCCCAAGTTTAAAAGACCGTTCGTAGATCTTATACCAAATGCACGGACGCGACTCGTCCACATAACATTTTTCCGGTGTCGAACCGCCGCACGGTCCGTTGCGCAAACCCTTCGGGCATTCCATCGGGCAGATAAAGGCGGTTTCCTGCAGGAGGCAGTTTCCGCACATGCGACAGCCGAACAGAGGTCCCTTGATTGCCAGTTCGATCTTTGCGAGCGCGCGTTTTTTTAGCGGCTGGCGTTTGAACGGCATGAACGGCGGCTGGTAACGGCGACCTGGTGTGAAGCCCGGCATGGCTGTCTCCTGAGATTATATATTATATATAATTTTACCCAGACTCGATTCTTTTGGGAAGTGTCCGACTGGGTATAATTTTCAGGATGAAAAAACATATTTATTGGATGCTGCTCGCGCTTCTTTTCCTGACCGTCGGTCTGCTCCCGTCCATGCGGGCGGATGCCCGTCTCGGGCATGTTTCCCCCAACCTATCCGCCCAGGCATTGATCGCGGAAGTGAACGCTTTGCGGGCGGCGGAGAATTTGCCAGCCCTTCAGGTCAATCAGATCCTGACGCGCACGGCACAGACTCACGCGGAATACATCGCCGGCACCGGCGTGCTGACCCAGTTCAGCGCGGACGGAAAACGCCCATACCAGCGCGCGCTGGATGCGGGCTATTCGGTGGCGGGGGATATCTCGGTGGGCGGGTTGTTCGCAGAGTTGATCCATTCCGGCTCGAATGTTTCTCCCGTGGATGTAGTGAACGCGTGGAAGAGCGATGCAAGTCAATTGCGCTCCCTGCTTTCGCCCGATCTCCGTGATGCCGGCGCTGGCATGGCGGTTGCGAATGGAATCACGTATTATGTGCTGGACCTCGGCTCAGAAGTGGACGAATCCCCGCCGACCTCCACGCCGGAAACGCCGGGTCAGTTCGTCATTTCCACAGCTGGCGCGCGCGGCACGGAAGCTGTGATCGTCATCGTCAGCACGCCGCAACCGGACGGCGAGACAGTCCATATCGTGAGGCGGGGAGATGCATTGTGGAGCATTGCGCTGGCATATGGCACAACTGTCGACGAGTTGAAGCGCCTGAATCGCCTCGCGTCCGAGAATATCTTCGAGGGGCAAAGTCTGCAGATCCGGCAGGCTTTGACAGGCACGCCGCCTCCGACTGAAACCCCGGCAGGGACCGCGACACTTGGCATTCCCACATCCACCGCCACGCTTCCCGTCACCGCCACCATCACATCCACTGCTACGCCTGAACCGGTCGCGCCGGCGTCCCTTCGCAGTGGGGGGATGGTGGTTGGCATCATTGTCATCATTGCGCTTTTGGCGGCTGGAATTGGCTCGGCACTTGGGCGAAAAAAATCAGAAAAAGCAGCGGATTAACATCATGCCCTTTCCATTACATCCTAACTAACCGATTTTCTTTCAGTCTGATATACTCTTTGTTGTGAAAATTATCACAAATAATAGAAAGGGATAGCCTATGACTGAAGTACGGATCGACTCACTATTGCCTGCCGAAATGGCGACACGGGCAGAGTATCTCGGCGTCCGCAAGGCGGAGATGCCAGCCATAAACATGCTGATGCTTTCCATTTTGGCGGGAGCGTTCATCTCTCTGGGCGCGATCTTTGCCACGACGGTGGCAGCAGGCGGCATGTCCGTTACGGCGGCGGATGGGGCGGTGGCATACACCACAGGTTTGCCTTACGGCGTAACGCGTTTGTTGACCGGATTGGTCTTTTGTCTCGGACTTATTCTGGTCGTCGTCGGCGGCGCGGAACTGTTCACGGGCAACAACCTGATCGTAATGGCGTGGGCAAGCGGCAAGGTGACCGGGCGCGCACTGCTTCGCAATTGGGTCATTGTGTATATTGGAAATTTTCTTGGTTCCATTGGCACGGTGACGCTGATGTTCTTCACGAAGCAATATACCTTTGGCTCCGATTCTGTCGGTCTTGCCGCCCTGCGGATCGGGGTTGCAAAAGTTGATCTCGATTTTATACAAGCCATTGCGCTTGGCATTCTGTGCAACGCGCTTGTCTGTCTTGCCGTATGGTTGACGTACAGCGCGCGTACCACGCTGGACAAGATCGCCTCGATCATCTTCCCGATCACTGCCTTTGTCGCGGCCGGTTTTGAACACAGCATTGCAAATATGTACTTCATCCCGTATGCCTTGTTCGTCAAAAACTTTGACACCGAGTTCATGGAGAGGGTCGGCGACAAGGTTGCCAATCTGGATGTGCTCACTTGGGATGCATTCTTTCTAAAAAACCTAATTCCTGTTACCATTGGTAATATCATTGGCGGCGTTATTTTCGTAGCTGCCATCTATTGGGTTGTGTTCCTGCGAGTCAAGAAAGACTAAATAAGGAGAAGCCATGAAAGCATATATCATGATCAAGATCCGCGCTGGAGATGTCAAGGATGTTGTCAGCCACCTGCGTAAGGTCGAAGACGTCGTTGAGGCGCACATGACCTTCGGTCCGTACGATGCGGTCGCAGTGGTGGATACCGCGGACATCGCCAAACTTGGAAAGATCACCGCGCTGGAGATCCAGCCCATCCCCGGCGTCGAACAGACATTGACCTGCCTCGCGGTGGATGTATAGCTTATAAAACCCGCATTTTCTTAAATCGGGCTGGCATCGTCAGCCCGATTTTTTCTAGTAGAATAAACGGGGTTTTCCTTGTCTTGAAATGAAGCAACCTGATCCATTCCCTAATTCCCGATTTGTCATCGTGTCCCGTCGCGCTGTGTCTGTTTCCCTGCATTTCGACGATAATCAGCCCATATCTTAAAAGAAATAAAAAGCGGATATCCGCCGGATATCCGCTTTTTGTGCCCTACATTTATTCTCCTGTTATGAAAAATCTTCTTCGTATCACACCCTTTCTCAAACCGTATGCGCGGCAGATCGCCGTCACATTGGTGACCCTGCTGACCCTTACGGGACTTAATCTGATCGTTCCACGCATCATCCAATCCGTGATCGACGATGGTCTCATACGCGGCGACACCGCCTATCTGGTCCGTGCTGCGCTTCTTCTACTCGGACTTGGGCTTGGTTCTGCGCTTCTGAGCATGATCAACCGTTATGTTTCCGAATGGGTCGCTGTGCATGTCGGCTACGACCTGCGCAACCGCATGTACGACCATATCCAGTACCTGCCGTTCGAATATCACGACCATGCCCAATCAGGACAGTTGATCTCGCGCTGTATCGAGGATGTGCGCGCCATCGAGCGTTTCTCCGGTTCATCCATCGCAGAATTGGTGCGCTTCGTGCTGTTGACGGTCGGCATCTTGGTTGTAATGCTTTCCACGAACGTCACGTTGGCATTGATCGCGCTTCTGCCGATGATCCCCCTGATCCTGATGACGGGCAATTTCGGCACGCGCATTGGCAAATTGTTCTTCGCAGTGGATGCGGCGGTGGGCGAAGTCTCCAACCGTTTGCAGGAGAATGTGACCGGTGTGCAGGTCGTCCGCGCCTTTGCGCGCGAGAATTACGAGATCAAGCGCTTCGAAACCGCCAACATGGATGTGTTCCGCAAGTGGGTCAAGGTCATTGACGAGTGGGCGAAGATCATGCCGACCACCAACTGGCTGACCACGCTTGGCACGATCCTGATCCTGTTCTTCGGCGGACAGATGGTGATGAACGGCGAGCTGACCGTCGGAGCGGTGGTGGCGTTCAATGCCTACATCCTGATGCTGGCAGAACCTGCGCAGGCGCTGACGGGGCTTGTCAACGCGGGCGGCGAAGCGGCGGCGGGAGCCAAAAGGGTGTTCGAAGTTCTGGATGTGGAACCAGCCATAAAGTCCGGGGAAGAGGCGGCGACATTATCCACATTGAGCGGCGAAGTGGAGTTCAAGCACGTCTCACTGCGATATCAGGATGAGAATACCGAGTCGCTTTCGGATATCAACGTGCATGTGAAACAGAACCAGATCATTGCTTTGATCGGACCGACAGGCTCGGGCAAGACATCGCTGGTGAATTTGATCCCCCGCTTTTACGATGTGACCGAAGGCGCGGTGCTGGTGGATGGGCGCGATGTGCGCGATGTGAACCTGGCATCCCTGCGAAGGCAGATCGGGATCGTGCTGCAAACGTCGTTGTTGTTCTCGGATACCATCCGCGCGAATATTGCTTATGGCAGACCCGATGCGACCGAGGAAGAGATCTTCGCCGCCGCCAAAGCGGCGCAGGCGCATGAATTCATTACGGGCTTCACGAAGGGATATGACACCATCGTGGGCGAGCGCGGCGTGACGCTCTCCGGTGGACAACGCCAGCGCGTGGCGATCGCGCGTGCCTTGTTGATGGACCCGCGCATTTTGATCCTCGACGACTCGCTCTCGAGCGTGGATACGCAGACGGAGAAACTCATCCAAGCCGCGCTGGATACGTTGATGGAAGGACGCACCACCTTTGTGATCGCGCATCGCATGAGCACGGTCCGCCGCGCGGATATGATCTTGGTGATGGACAAAGGCAGGATCGTCGAACGCGGTACGCACGACGAACTGCTTGCCAAAGGCGGTTTGTATAAGGAGATCCACGACTTGCAATTGCAGTTGCGCGATACCTTCGAAGACGAAATGAAGGAAGTTGAGTTGATCATCAGCGAGAAACCGACGCATGAGAACACCATCATTTCGGGCAGGTCAAATTCAGGATAAATATCGTCCGCGGGTTTCGCAGATGCGATCAGTTGTCTCTGAGCGACCTGCGGATATATAAACTATGGCAACTAAAATCATCCCACCAGCATTCATCACCCAGTCCGAAGAGCAATTGGACAAGTTCTACGACCCCGCCGTTGCGCGCGGACTTTTGCAGTTCCTGAAGCCATACGCCGGGCGCATGATCTTCGCGCTGGGATTAATGGTCATCGTCACCGCCGCCGCGGTTTCGGGACCGTACTTTGTCAAACTGGCAATTGACGACGGCATTGGCGCGAACAATATGACCGCCCTGCGGAATATCGCTCTCGCTTATCTGGTCGTTTCCATTATTCAATTGGGACTGAACTATTGGCGCGTGCGCATCATGGCGCGGGTCGGGCAGCATATTCTGTACGACGTCCGTACTGTCATGTTTGACCATCTGCAAAAACTTTCATTGAGTTTTTACAACCGTTACAGTGTGGGGCGCGTCATTACCCGCGTCATCAACGATGTGGGAACCCTGCGCGAGTTCATCACCTGGGCGGTGCTGGCGATTGTCCGCAACCTGCTTGGGATCGTCGGCACCATCATCGCGATGTTATCGTTGAATCTCGAATTGTCCCTGCTGACTTTCGCCGTCCTGCCGGTCATGGTCTGGGCGACGATCATCTTCCGCAAGGTGGCGCGCAAGAACTATCGCAAGGTGCGCGCGGCGGTCTCGTGGGCGAACTCGGTGCTGGCGGAGAATGTCAACGGCGTGCGTGTGGTGCAGGCTTTCTCCCGTCAACGGCACAACCATGAGCAATTCAAAGGCTATGTCAACCGCTATTTTCTGGAGACCAGTCTTGACGCCGCCAAGGTCGCTTCGCTGTTCACGCCGGTGATCGACATCCTCGG
>CAYPHR010000016.1:12377-20520 GCA_964410375.1 uncultured Anaerolinea sp.
ATGCCGCCAATTACCGGCGCAGTCCGATTCGACAACGTCTCCTTTCATTATTCCGATGACCCGACGCTTGTACTTGACAAGGTCAATCTGGATGTAAAACCCGGCGAGACGGTTGCGTTCGTGGGCGAGACAGGCGCGGGCAAGACGACCATCGTCAAACTGCTGACGCGCTTCCATGACCCAACCGACGGCTGTGTGCGCGTGGACGACATTGATCTGCGGACAGTGACTCAGCAATCCCTGCGCCGGCAGATGGGTATGGTGCTGCAGGACCCGTTCCTGTTCAACGGCACGGTCAAGGAGAATATTCTGTTCGGGCGGCTGGATGCCAGCGACGATGAAGTGATCGCCGCCGCGCAAGCCGTTGGCGCGCATGATTTCATCGTGAATTTGAAGAATGGCTATGAGACTTCGGTGGAGGAGGGCGGTGCGACCCTGAGCGTCGGTCAGCGGCAATTGCTCTCGTTTGCGCGCGCCCTGCTGGCGGATCCGCGCATTTTGATACTGGATGAAGCGACATCGTCCGTTGATATGCAAACTGAGCAGATCATCCAGACGGCATTGGCGCGCTTGTTGAAAGGACGTACATCCTTTGTCATTGCGCATCGTCTCTCCACCATCACGAATGCGGATATGATCGTTGTGATCGAAGATGGCAATATCGCCGAGCAGGGAACGCATACCGAACTGCTTGCGAAACAGGGAAAATACTTTGATCTGTATAAAACAGGATTTCAGGAGTGAGGAGCGAAGATGACGGCTGACAGTAAATACAACGAATACCTGTACAAGATGTCCGCGCACATGCGCAGGGGATTGAGCGAAGTGCAGAGGAAGGTCAATGACTTATACAAGGTCGAGGAGCTTGAAGATTACATCGACTCAAAAGATTCCCCCATCGAGCACATCCATGCCGCGTTGGTGCCGCTGATGGCGCAGGTCAACGACTTTCATGATTATGCCCTGACGACAACCAACAGGATGGAACTGCATCTTGACGAAGTGGACATCCATGCTGTGATGGATGGTGTGTTGAACATCGCCGACCAGCTTGTGGAGGGCAGGTCCGGCTTGAGACTGGAAGAGGAGATTGCCGAGAATCTGCCGTCGGTGGAGGCGGATGCGGAGCGGCTCACGCAAGCGTTGTTGAATTACATCCACAACGCTGTCAAATTCACCGAGAACGGCACGATCACCGTCCGTGTGACGCGGGAGCCGCAGAACATCCTGTTCGAAGTCAGAGATACGGGTATCGGCATTCCCGAGGAAAAGCAGGAACTGGTCTTCGAGCCGTTCGAGACCATTTTGGATGACAAAACCGATCCGCGCCTTGGATTCGGCATCGGTCTCAAACTCGTCGAGCACATCATTGACCTGCACGACGGCGAGACCTGGTTCGAGAGCCGGGAAGGCGCGGGGAGTTCGTTCTTTTTCACGATCCCGTTGTAATTCGCCCTTCTATCTTACGGTGCTTTCTGTTTGAACAGGTCGCGCGTCAGCAGGATGCCGCCCACGCCAACCGCGGCAATGGCAACCGCATACAGCAGGATGGGGACCAGTATGAGCGCCATCAGCCATGGCGTCGGTTCCGTCTCGCCCGAAGCCAGCCCGGTGACGATTGCCAAGCCCTGCCCGCCGAACAATAGAACGACCGCGATCGCCAAGCCCCAGCCGATCAACTTGACATGGGCGTGTTCGCGCACGGATGCCCATAATAACAGCAGGCTGCCGAACAAAGCGGATGGGAATAACTCCGCCGGCATGAGATAGTCGAAACGAAAGACACCCGCCACCATCAGCGACCCGAGCCCGAGAATAAAAGGCGCTGCAACCGGGAACCACGTCAGCACGGTTCCTACGAGCGCCAGGATCTTCGAGTACACGTTCTTGTTGTTCTTCATGGCAGACTCCTTTTCCAAGTTCATCATAGCACGCGGAATGGTGAGTTTCAATGTAGTGTGTAATGAAAAACTCCGAGCCAAGCGGCTCGGAGTTTGACGACTTTATGCAGCCATGAGTTAATCCGCCGCGGCAACCGCTGCTAGTACTTCCGCTTCTTCATCGTGTGCGCGGGAGGCGTTCAGATCAAGTTTTGTGGAGAGATAGAGCGCCACACCGAGCATGATCGCCTCCATGCCGAACAGGGAGGAATAGGCGGCGAAGGCGCTGCCTGTTGCAAAGCGGACACCGTCCACAATGGCGCCGCCCATCAGGTTGCCGACCGCGTGACCGACCATGTTTGCGACGCCCCATACGCCCATCAACATCCCGGCGCGGACGGGGGTGGTGAATGAGATGATGGCGCTCAACATCCCCGCGCCTGCCAATCCTGTGCCAAGACCCATGACGAAGACGAGACTTTTGAAGATGCCTGCATTACCCATCGCGCCGGTTACGATCAAGCCGATAAAGACGAGGATGCTGGCGATGATGCCGGTGCGCATCAGTTTCATGAAGCCGAGCAGTTTTATCAGGAGCAAGCCCGAGGCAAGCATGGAAGCGAGCACGCCCAAGCCCCAGTACATCGTCAGCCGTGTTGTGTCGCCGACGCTCATGCCAAGGACGAGCGCGCCATAAGGCTCGAGCAGGGCGTCCTGGGCGAGCGTGCCGATAAAGGTGAAAATAACCAGAGTGAACAAAATGCGCACCTGCGGGTCGGCGAATACCACATCTTTCAAGACCTGCTTGAAGGGCATCTTGCGTGCCTGCTCTGAAGCGACCTTGACCACTTGGTTGCGCGGTTCCTGACCGAGCGCGGCAAGGGAGGCAAGTACAAAGATGGCGACCGCCACGCCCGTGGCGACACTCATCAGCCGTGCAGGTTCGTAGTCTTCCAATGCCCTGCCGATAAAGCCGGCTCCCATGACTGCGCCAAGCAGGGTTGCCACTTCATACATGGTGATGGCGCGTGTTCGGCTGCTCCCTTCATAGCGGTCGGAGACCAATGCCTGATAGGTATTATGAGCAAGGTTGCGTCCCAGCCCATAAAGCATGAATGACAACACGCCGCTCAGGATGAGCATTCCGCCCATTTGTGCCGGTTTCGCGGCAATATTGGACGCGGCGACGATTCCCAGACCAATGACCAGCGCGCCGAATACGATGTACGGTTCGCGGCGTTTGCCGAGGATCGGATAGCCGTCCGAACGGTAACCGAGCCACACGCGGACCGGTGAGATCAAAAGCGGAATGGCGAAGAAGAACGCCACCAATGTGGCGGGCATCTCCAGTTCCGCGATCATGATGCGGTTCAGCGTGCCGCCGATGAGCGCGCCGCTGAGACCGTACGCGATGGAGAAGAACGCCAGCCGCGCATTGTTGAGGTAACGAACGAATTTCATTGTGTACTCCTTTGTTCAATGTCATTGCGAGTGGCTAGGCGCCACGAAGCAATCCCCTAAAAAATTTGAGATTGCGTCGACGAAAGATCGCCGCCTCGCAATGACATAATAATTTTCACAGCCGCTGCGCGCCCCTGACGGATGCAATCCGGCACAGCGATTCCGCGATACGAACTGCCCGCCAGCGCGAGCGTTGATGGCAATAATGCTTCTATTTCATCCACACGCTGTAGATGCCCCACTTCCGCCTGCGGGAAGCTATCCTTCCAGCGGAACGCCGTCCACATCGCTGGTTTGGCGCGGATGCCGAGCAGTTCCGCGAGTTCGCATTGGACCGCTTCGAGTAATTGTTCATCCGAGAATTCCACCGTTTCAGGAGCGCCGCCGCCGATGAACACGCGCACCACTGCGTAACCTGCCGCGGACCGTTCGGGCATTTTGCGTGACGTGAACGTGACTGCATCGATCGTCCGTTTTTCGCGGCGGGGGATCATCAAGCCGTTGATGACAGGTTTTTCCGGGATGTCCGCTTCGCGATAGACCAGCGAAAGCGTGCCGATGTTTTGGTGGCGCAACTCACCCAGCCTGCGGCTTGCCTCTGTGGAAATATCCGCGATCATGCCTGCGGTTTGATTGGCGAGCGCCGCAAAGATGACGCCGTCTCCCAACAGGCTGTTGCCATCTGACAACGAAACGCGGTATTGACCGCCTTCTTTCGTTACAGAAGTTACCTGTGCGTTCAGGCGTAGATTGCCGATGAGTTGACGCGCCAGTTCATCCGTCAATGCCTGCATGCCATTCTTGAAATTGATGAAACGCGGCTTTTTTGCGCCGTTCTGCTTTTTACTGCGGGACATGCGCTTTAACGCGCCAACGAACAAGCCGCCGTCCTTCTCCATCTCGCGCATCACGGGCGAAGAGACCATGATGCTCTGCCGTTCAGGGTCGGTGTTATAGATGCCGCCCAATACCGGACCGATGAATTTCTCCAAAGCTTCCTGTCCCAAACGCCGGCGTACGAAATCCGCCAGCGACTCGTCTTCGTCGTTGCGACGGGCGGGCTGGAAAGGCTCGGCGAGCATGCGTAACTTGCCGCGCGGGGTCAGCAGGGGGGTGGTAAAAAATCGGGTTGGTGAAACAGGTATGGGGTGGAGTGAGGCGTTATCCAGCACATAGATGCCGCTGGTCTCCGAGCCGGGGTCAACAACGTGATCGAGCATCCCCAACTCGGATGCCAATTCCCACGCTTCAGGCTTGCGCGTGATGAGCGTGTCGGGTCCGCCTTCGACCAAAAAACTTCCGTTATCAGTTTCAAGGGTATGTGAAACGATCTTGCCGCCCCAGCGATGCGAGGCTTCGAGGAGGGAATATTCGATGCCGCGTTGTTGCAGTTCCCATGCGGCGCTCAAGCCTGTAATCCCCCCGCCGATAACAATAATGTGCATGCACGTCTCCTGTGATGCTCTCCTCGATTGTGAATTTTATATTTGTTTGTTAATATGTATATGGAGATTATGGAGATTTCGGTAAGAGTTTGCTGAGAAGTTGAACGCGTAAAATGTCACTGGATATAATGGACGAAAATCATTATGGGAGTTCTTATGGAGATCAACTTCGTTGGGCTTGCCGCCGCGCTGGCGACATTTTTTGGGATCTGGTGGGGACATGTCTCCGTCCGCAAGATCGAACGGGAGGTGGTGAACTTGTGGATACCGACCGCGATCGCGCTCCTGCTGGGATCTGGATTGCTTGCCGCCTCATTCATGACCTCGAACCTGGCGCTGTCTGCGGGGAGCGGCATCCTCGCTGTAACCTTGTTCTGGGATGCGCTCGAGATCGCCATCCGCCAGCCCGCCCGCATCAGGCATGGACATGCGCCCGCCAACCCGAACAATCCGCGTCACGCAAAGATATTGGCGGACCATCCTGAAGCGACCACCGTTGACCTGCTCGACCGCGATCCCATTGGGCGCGTCTATACCGCGCAGGAGATCACCGCCATGAAGGAGCGTGCATCATGAACTCCTTCGGTCTCTGGCTGGGGCTTGCCGCCTTGTTTATTATCGGGCTGGGTTTTGTGTGGGTGATTCGCGGAGAGCGATACTTTGGCTGCCTGTGGTGGCCCTATGTGATCGGACTGGGCGCGGTGTGCGTGATTGGCGCGTTATTCGTCTCGAACGATTGGGTTTCCGCCCTGCTTGGCGCGGCTGGCGCTTCGTTGATCTGGGGCGCGACCGAACTAAAAGAACAAGCCGTGCGCGGGGAATTGGGCTGGTACCCCTTCAATGGGAAGAAGATCGATCCGCCTTTTGTGGATGTGATCAGGAAGTGGAAGGCGCCGAGTCTGTAGCATTCAGGATCTGGCGGGTTTTCAAAAGCCTGTCAGGTCTATTGCGCTCCCCTAATGCCCGATCGAAACACTGGAGCGCGAGACCGTCAACTGAAAGATCGTCCGCGCATAGATTGAATAGATCACATACGTCACAATGAACGCCAGCACGCCACGTAATACGATCTGCGAACCGCCGCCGACCACTGAATAGACGATTGCGATCGCAAACGCCCACGACAGGCTGTTGATGGTGGCGGTGAACAACTGGTGCGTGTTGACCGGGATGAACAGCGACAAAAGGATGATGGACTTCGACGGCTTCTCCTCCGCTTTTTCCGCCATGAATTTGGCGTAGATCGGCGGCATGGAAACGGCGTACCGCTCGATGATGAACCGCCGCAGTTCGTTCACCCCGCGCGCGTAGCGGGTGGCATGCGCAAAATTCGTCGTCAGGGACGAGAGATAGAATGAACCGACAATTGCAAAGAAGATCAACAGCAAACTGCTTGCCGCCCTTGGCATGAACACGCCCGTTGAAGGCTGGAAGATCAACGCAATTCCCCCGAAGACGGCTGTCATAAGCGTCAGATAGTAATTGAACATCGTTTGCCCGTTCTGCAAAGCATGCGTGTACATCTCGCGCAGGGCGTCGTACTCCTTCATCACCACCTGCAGGGACTGACTGCCTCCATCCGCCTTTGCAGTCGTTTTTGGTTCCATCGTCTCGACCGCTTTTTTTCTTGCCATGTTTTGCCTTCTTATAAATGATGCATTTTCCCAATCTTCCACGATAGTATCGCGCAATTGCATCGTCCTGACATGGATCGCATTCTGGTCTACGCGGTCGGCAAGGATCAGCCAGCGGTGGTCTGCTGAACAATCTCTTTTTGATCTTCTCCGATGCCGACACGATGCAAATGGAGATGTTCTCTGTGAATTATTCCTGATCTTCCAGTAATTCTTTTATTCGTTCGGATAGCTCATCAGGGTGGAATGGCTTTGTAATGTAATCGCTTGCGCCTGCTCCAAAAGCGACCGCCCGGCTGTCGCTATCATCAAGCGCGGTGACAATAATGATCGGGGTGGACGCGAATTCCGGCACTTCCCGCAGCATGCGGGTCAGGCGGAAGCCGTCGGGTTGGGGCATCATCAGGTCGACCAAGAATAGGTCCGGTTTGACGAGGCGGGCGGTCTCAACAGCCAGTGAACTCTCGTTCAGGCTCACGGTCTCATAGCCTTCAATGGCTAACAGTTTTTCCAGCAGCGTTGTTACAAGATGGTCGTCGTCCACGATCAAAATTTTTGTCATAGTGTGCCTTGGTCTTATGAAGTATCTGGATTTCCGCCAATCATACAACTAAAAAAGGGCTGGGACAGTCTCCCTGCGGGCAAACACAAGGAGGTTGTAAGGTTGGTGTGGCAGCGTGAATTAATGGCGCTGCTCTCCTAGGATGGTGTTGATCTCCTGCATGAACTTGTTGGGGATGATGGGCTTGGTGATAAAGGAGTTCGCACCCGCATTGGCTGCATCCCGTTTGGTGCCTTCATCTCCCAGCGCGGACACCATCACGACCGGGATGTGGCTGATGCTGGAATCGGATTTGATGAACTTGCAGATGGCGATGCCGTTGATCTCCGCCATCATGATGTCCAGCAGGATCAGGTCCGGCATGAGGGATTTTGTCGATTCAAGCGCGTGCTTGCTTTCGTTGATGGAAAACGGTTCGTGACCGTAGGTTTTGATGATGCTTTCCAGCAGGCTGGTCGTTTCTATGTCATCATCCACGATTAATATCTTTGCCATGAGCATTCTCCATTAAAGAACAATTATTCGGATCGGACGAGCAGCATATCGATTCTGGTTGAGAGTTCGTCAAGATTGAAAGGCTTTGTAAGGTAGTCATTTGCGCCAAAGGTCGCGGCTTTGCTGTTGCTGTTATCCAAGGCGGTGATGATCAGGATCGGGGTTTGTGAAAACTTGGGAGTGTTTCTCAACATCCGGCAGAGCGTGAACCCGTCGGGCGGCGGCATCATGATGTCAAGGAGGAAGATATCCGGTTCCACCGAATTTGCCATCTGGATGGTCTTTGAGCTTTGGTTAAGGGTGGTGACCTGATGACCAACGGACGACAGAAAACGACCAAGAAGCGTCGTTACCTTTTCGTCGTCATCCACAATCATGATCTTTGCCATAGTCTCATCCTGAATGACACGGTCATGCCGCGCCTTTTCCTGCTACATTATACACTTGAAGATGCCCTGTCAGGGGTATTCGTGTAGAATTTATACCTTAGGACTATTGAAATTTCTGTAAAAAATTATATACTATTGATGGGGAGTTTTTCTCCCTTTTTTAATTGTTCCGCACCGAATAGGGGCTGGCGGCGCATGGTGTTGGCTTGCATGAGCGGAGAAAGGAGAACTTAATGGAGTCGGATAGACGTAAACAGCAGCGGCGAAGGTTTACCTA
>CAYPHR010000016.1:20530-23396 GCA_964410375.1 uncultured Anaerolinea sp.
TACATGCCGGTGGTGGATGCCGGTACACTGAAAGTGCTGGGTTATTTGTCAGACATCAGCCTGATCGGTTTCCGGGTGGACAGTGACATGCCTCTACCGGTCAACTCACACTTGAGGCTGCGCATCGACCTGGCACCGGAACTGGCTGCAAAAACCTATATGATCTTCAACGGACGCATTCGCTGGTGCGAAATGGACAAACTCCAGCCCAATTCCTACAATATCGGTTTTGAGGTGGAAAGCCTTTCACGAGAGGATACCGCCATTTTCCAGCGCATGTTCGAGCAGTGCGGCGTGGATATACGGTAATAGGGGATAAATTGGGGGATTTTGTTGAAATTTTAGTTCTATTCGAGTATCCACTTCCCCAGCAGGGATTCGCGTTCCGTCAGCCCTTCGCAGCGTACATCCATCTCTTTGTATGCCTGTTCTTGCACCGACAGAAATGTTTCGTATGCCGCTTTGGATTCCCAGCGGTCGATCGTCAGATACCTGCGGGGATTGGTTTCATCGCGCAGTAGTTCCGTTCCCCAATAGCCCGCACCTTTTTGGAACAAGGTTGCCCACGCGCCGGCAGGGGAGTAGATCTCTTCGAAGTCCTGCAGCTCTTCTGCTTTTACGTAATATTCCCAAAGAATTAGATACAAGATATTTCTCCTGATGCGACCGATTCTGATCCCATTGATGGGTATTATATTCTCTTGTTTATTCGCGTAGAAACAGGTGGTTCGTTGTCAATTCTTCATGTGAAAGTGGTGATATATAGCAGGTGTAATAAAAATAATGCGGCATAGAATGAAGGTAATGATAATGAAATCAACAAGGAGATGAGAAATGCCCAGATCACATTTTGAAATCCATTACGCAGACCGGATCGGCTGGCTTCGTGCGGCTGTTTTGGGAGCCAACGACGGGATTGTTTCAACCGCAAGTTTGGTGGTGGGTGTGGCGGCGGCGAGTGCCGTCCAAGGGGATGTTCTGATTGCGGGGATTGCGGGATTGGTGGCTGGAGCCATGTCCATGGCGGCGGGAGAATATGTCTCCGTAAGTTCACAGGCAGATACTGAAAAGGCGGATTTGGCGCGTGAGAAAAAAGAACTTGCAACGGATGATGCCGGAGAACGCCGTGAGCTTGCCAACATCTATGTAAAGCGCGGATTGGACCCTGTGCTGGCAAAGAAAGTGGCTGAGCAGTTAATGGAGCATGATGCCCTGGCGGCGCATGCGCGTGATGAACTTGGACTGACGGAAACTCATACAGCACAGCCCATTCAGGCGGCGGTCGCGTCTGCGCTGTCCTTTGCGGTGGGTGCGGTTTTGCCGTTGCTTGCGGTTCTGATCGCACCGGTGAACCTGATGATCTCGATTGTAGTGGGCAGCACATTATTCTTTTTGGCGTTGATGGGGATGTTGGCCGCCTACCTTGGCGGTGCAAATATGTGGACTGGTGCGTTGCGCGTCACATTTTGGGGACTGCTCGCCATGCTGGCAACTGCTTTGGTGGGAAAACTATTTGGCACCACTGTTGCATGATGAATAAATCGGAATACAAAAAGAGTGCAGATTTCAGGTCTGCGCTCTTTTATTCGACATAAACTATATTTCCTGAAAAACATCGAATGTCTCAAATATGCGCCGCAGGGTAGCGCGGACAGATTCGAAGACCTCATCATTTACATTAAACTCAACCATCACTTCGCGAAAATCCTCTTCTTTGAATTTCTCGACAATCCGCTGTTCCAAACGGACTTCGATGCTTTTGCGTGAAAGCCGTATAAGTTCCAACCCTCCATAACTGCCGTAGGACTGGTCGTTGATCTCAAAATAATAATCACTGTCTTCAAAACCCTTTTCGATGGGGCGCGAGAATGAAAGGACAGACGGTTGATCGGGGTCTGTCTCTGGATCAGCAAACATGACGTTTGCTGTGGTGGAGTTGGTGTATGCATCGGTGTAGGCGGCTGTGAATTTCATTGAGTCTCTCCTTGATTGGAATTTGTAGCAGATGGAGATTTTACCCCGTCATCAACTCATCCACGGCGTTTGCCAACTCGCGCAAATTTCCCACCTTCAACACATTATTGCACAACGGAGCGTACTTCTTCATGTCGCTGTCGCCATTCCACATGGCTTCAGGTTCGGGGTTGAGCCAGATTGTCCGTGTGGCGCGGCGTGCCATTGCCGAGAAAATATCGATGCGCGGATCATTGTAATTGTTGCGCCCATCCCCAACGATCAATAAAGTTGTTCCGCTGTTGAGCGTGTCCATATATTCTTTTTGGAAGTCGTTGAGCGACCAACCCAAATCCGTGTTGTAATGTCCGCTTGGCATTCGCCACAACACAGACTGAATTGCTTCGTCTGCGTTCGTGCCTGTGAAATCCTCCGAAATGGATTCGAGATGGTCGATGAATGCGAACGCGTGCGTCTTGCGGACTTGTCCCTGCAGGGCGAAGAGAAAACTCAGCATCAACTCCGAACAAAAACGCATGGACGTGCTGATGTCGCAGATGACCACGATCTTCGGCTTGCGTACTTTGTCGCGGTGTTTGATCTCCATCGGCACGCCGTGATATTTCAAATTCGCGCGGATGGTTGCCTTCGGGTCCATCTGGCCGCTTTTCATGCGTTTCTGACGTAAGGCAATTCTCGTCCGCAATGCGGCGGCGAGTCGTTTCACTTCGCGCTGCAACACTTTTTTATCTGCGTCGGAGAGCGCCTGAAATGGGCGGTTCATCAAACTATCAATATTTTCCCCGCGCGGGCGTTCGCTCAAATTCTCGGCAATGCGTTCGCCCGCGAACTGTTCCAACTGTCCCTGAATCCCCTGCATGTTTTGTTGAAGCAACTCCCGCAGGCGTTCGAC
>CAYPHR010000017.1:0-17107 GCA_964410375.1 uncultured Anaerolinea sp.
ACTTTCGTAGGCAACAGGTCATTCAGGGATTCATTGTCGACTTTTACTGTCACAAGGCGGGGCTCATCATTGAAGTCGACGGCGACATCCACAAATTACCCCCTCCGCCCTTCGGGCACCTCCCCTTGCGAAGCACCCTGTGGGCAAATCCGACGATGTGAACTTTGAATCCGCATTCAGATTTTAGCTTGTCGGATTTGGGGGAGGCAGGGTGGGGGTCGGAATGATGAGGTTGTGAGGAATTTGTCCGCGGTGGTGGGGAAGATCAAGGGAGCGATTTTACATTAACCTATACGAAGGGTTGCGCTATGGCGAAAAAATCCAATCGAAGTCTTCACGATGTAGTCGGAAAAGAAACCTATGAAGTCTGGGTGGACATGCTCCGTGAACTTATCCCTGATGGGCGGACGCATCGTCTCTCGGTTGTTGTGGCGGGTATGCTGGAATATGCTGTTGGAAAGGCAATGCAGATAAAGCATCGAAACGAAGAAGAACATTCGGTTGCCATGTCATTGATCGATGCAACGGATACAAGCGACCCTGATTCCATCAAGGAATTAATCCACGATGTTGTGGATAAGCTATTCAACGATGCGGGTGTCAAATACGAAAGAGTCAGCAAGCGTGGCGAACGTTACAGCATCGCCGATGAAATCTATAACGAATTTTCAGGTTGGTATGATTATCCGTGGGATTAGTCATCCGTTTTAGGAATGATGAGGTCATGAGTGTAAAGGGAATACAAGGGGAATCTACAGGATGAATATAGGATGAATACAGGATGAATACAGGATCAATACAGGATCTATGCAAACACTGCCTGACAATGCGTGTCATTGTAGGGGAGGGTCAAGGGATGGTTTGAAAAAAAGAAAACAGGGCTGACCATAAAGGTCAGCCCTGTGTGTACTTCGAGATTGTTATTATCCTTCTGCCTGTGCGGGGACTGGCGGGGCATCCGCTGCCGGTTCGCCGTTTTTCGGCAAACGGAACTTGATCCAGATGATCGGCAGCATCAGCAGCATCGCGGTCAACGGGACGTAGAACGGAACTTTCGGTCCAAAGTTTTCCCACAGCATCACGCCAATGTACGGTGACGGGAGCGAGATCAAACCGAGGCTGGTCGAGAACAGACCGAACGCCGTGCCTCGCAGTTTTTGCGGAACCGCTTTCGAGATCAGAGAGTTGTAGGCGGGACCAAACAGCGCCTGACCAATTCCCAGCAATACCCATGCCGCCACGAACCAGGCAAAGCCCTGCGTATTGAGCATGGTGTACAGCGCGACAGCCACCAGCAGGTTGCCGGTCACAATGCCCACGCGCTCGCCGTAGCGGTCTGCCAGCATGCCGCCCGGCACCGTGAAGACCATCGTGGTCACCGACGAGATCGCGCCGAGTACGCCCAACTGGGTCATGCTGATGCCCATGATGTTGTTCATGTAAAGCGGGAACAGGTTGCCGACCATGCTGAAGGTCACGTCACCCACGCCGTCGGCGAGGAAGATCCATGTGACGATTCCGCCCGCTGTCAGCAAGCCGAAGATGGAAACAAGGCTGGTCTTCAAGTGGGCAAAGGACGGCGCTGGCGCAGGTTCCCCGACTTGGATTTTGCGCAGCTTCCGCGCCATACTTAAGCGGACAATGGTTGCCAGACCATACAGTCCCGCCGCCACGATGAACATCATCCGGAAGCCGTATCTGTCAGCGAGGAAACCGCCCAACGGAGCACCGATCACGCCGACGATGAGAAAGAGGCTTTGCACGATCCCAAAGACCTTGCCGCGTGACGCCTCGGATGATTCTTCCGCCACCAGCGCGTTGAAGCTTGGTCCCACAAAGGATGAAGCCATTGCCAGACCGATCATGGCGAGTAACAGCCATCCCCACGAAGGAGCGATGGCAAACACGATGTAGCCGGTCAAGCCTGCCAGGCTTCCGATCGCTATGGCTTGCACGCGTCCGATCGCATCCGAAAGCCAGCCGCCCAGGATCTGGAAGAGCAGCGGGGCGATCATTGACAGTGTGAAGAAGATGCCGATCTGTCCCATGTCCGCGCCGAGTTCCTGCACGTAAAGCGGCAGCAACGGACCGTACATCTGCCCGCCGATATTGGCGACGATCATGCTGAATAGCAGGATCGCCAAGGTTTGGGTGATCAGGGGAGCTTTCTTTTCCATCAATACTCCTGCAGGGATAGGATTATCGAAACCTCAATAAGAATATTAAAATACATTATATTTATTTTTTAATATTTGTCAATATTAGTTAAGAATTATTTACTAAAACTTTGATTTTATTGACAGGCAGTTCTATTTATCAGCAAAATTCGTATGCAGCACCTGTTACAGGCGGATTTTTTTGCCTCTCTGAATATTCCTGAATTCAGGTAAGATTAAGCCATCCCGTCCGAATTGGAGCTGATAATGAAAACCAAGCAAGAGATCGTCAACAACTGGCTGCCGCGCTACACCGACACCCCGCTCAAGGACTTCGGCAAGTACATTCTGTTGGTCAACTTCGAAGATTACCTGATCATGTTCTCCCAGTGGTTCAACGTTCCCATTCGAGGCAAGGATAAGCCCATGCCCAATGTCACCGCCGAAGGCGTCACTCTGATCAATTTTGGGATGGGAAGCCCAAACGCCGCCACCATCATGGACCTGTTGCGGGCTGTCAACCCCCAAGCCTGTCTCTTCCTCGGGAAGTGCGGCGGTCTCAAGCGGAAGAGCAAGGTCGGTGACCTGATCCTGCCGATCGCTGCCATCCGCGGCGAGGGGACATCCAACGACTACTACCCGCCCGAAGTCCCAGCCCTGCCTGCCTTTAGCCTGCAGAAAGCCATCTCGACCACCATCCGCGATCATCACCGGGACTATTGGACTGGTACGGTTTACACCACCAACCGCCGCGTCTGGGAGCATGACGACAAATTCAAAACCTATCTGCGCCAGATCCGCGCCATGGCAATCGATATGGAGACCGCCACGCTCTTCACGACCGGCTTCTATAACGAAATTCCCACCGGCGCCCTCCTGCTCGTCTCCGACCAGCCGATGACTCCCGGCGGCATCAAGACCTCGAAGAGCGATAAAAAGGTCACACAGAAATACCTGGATATGCACCTGCGCATCGGCATTGACTCGCTCAAGCAGTTGATCAACAAAGGCGAGACGGTCAAGCATTTGAAGTTCTAACAATGACCCCCCGCAAATGCGAAAGTTCATTGTTCAGGGGCGTTTCTTTTTTGTCATGCTGTTGATTTCTGCCGGTATCGCTTTACCGCGTTCCAACCTACCAACCTGCGTTCCACTTCATCATACAGTCGCCACTTCAGGCATTTCAGGCTGTCGAATAATGTCAACGGCTTGACGTGAAAGATCGGGTTTTCTTTGTACGCCTTTGGCAGGTTGTAGTTGGGGATCTTCGAGCCAAGGTGATGGATATGATGGAAGCCGATGTTCCCGCTGAACCATTGCAGGATGGCGGGCAGTTTGTAGAAGGAACTTCCCTGCAGGCTGGCTTTGAAATAATCCCACTTCTCATGCCGTTCCCAATATACGCCCTCGAAATTATGCTGGATGTAGAACAACCACACGCCCATGCTCGTCCCAAAGAAAAGGACGAGCAGCTGCGTGACCAGATAATTCTTCCAGCCGAAGGCAAATCCCATCACAGGGATGATGACTGCCAGCGCAAGATTGGTCCACCATACACTGGCGATCTCGCGCTTCCCCTTCGCAGGCGGGATCCGCTCCGAGACGACGAACACCAGCATCGGTCCGATCAATAGAAGCGCGAACGGATTCCGCATCACGCGGTAGCCAAATTTTTTCCACCAGGGCGCATCCAGATATTCCTGGACCGTCATCGTGTACACATCCCCCTTGCCGCGCCGGTCAAGGTCGCCGCTCGTGGCATGATGGACGGCATGGTCATGTTTCCAGCGGTAATACGGCGTGAAGGTCAGGATGCCTGTCACGATCCCCAACAGGTCATTGGCGCGCTGTGACTTGAAGAACGACCCATGACCGCAATCATGGAAGATGATGAAAGCCCGCACCATGAATCCCGCCGTGAGCAGGGCGAGCGGAACGGTCAGCCAGAGCGAAACATCCACACTGCGCATGGTGATGTAGAACAACGCAAAGAACGGGATCAGGGTATTGGCGGTCTGCCAAAGGCTTTTGCCCAGATCCGGTTTGGAATAGGAAGAAACAATTTTCTGCCATGAGGCTTTGCCCTCATGTTTCGTTATATGATCCATCGAGACTCCTTGCAAAGATACTGTCCATAATTTATTGTACATTATTTCACAATTTGGCGGATTAAAAAATTCCCCTCAACTTTACGATGGCTCCCAAAACCGATTGACTCACCCTGCATAATCCCGTATTATGTTCAAATCAAATAGTCATTTATCAGGAAACCAACATGAGCCACATCTTTATCAGTTACTCACGCCGCGACGTCAAGATCGTGGATCAATTTGTCGGTTCGCTCGATCAGGAGGGAGCCAACGTCTGGATCGACCGCGAAGATATCAAGGTCGGCAACTCATGGCGCGTACAGATCGTCGAAGCCATCGACACCTGTGACGCCTTTGTGCTTATGCTGTCCTCGAACTCTGCCGCATCCACCAATGTACACAAGGAAGTCATCCTCGCGCAAGATTCGTCACGCCCTCTTTACGTCGTCATGCTGGAGGAGGTGCGCGTCCCTGCCGAGATCCGTTATCAACTGGCGGGATTGCAGTTCATCAATGTTCCCCTGCTTGGCTTTGAGCGCTCGACGAAAGACCTCGTTGAAGCACTCAAGCCGTACCTAAAAAAAATAACGCCAAAGAGTGAAGATTCCCACAAGCAGGTCGAACTGGTCATTCAAGGCATCGATCTCTCCGCCTTCACGCCCGAAAAACAACAGGAACTCCTCGCCTTCGTAGCCAGTCTCACCAGCGCGGATGCATCCCAACTCCGCATCGCAAACATGACCGCCGGCAGCGTTCACGTCTTTGTGGATATGCCCGCCGATGCCGCCTACCGCCTCAAGACCCTCGCCCTCAACGCCGACCCGCGCTTCGCCTCACAGAACATCGTCTCGCTCCGCCTCGAAGGCAACAAACTCTACATCCACACAGCGCAAGGCATACTCAGCCCTCTGCCCAAACCAAATCCCGTCAAGGCATTCTTCTCAACGATCGTTGGAAAGATCATGATGATTCTGGCTGTCATCCTCATCCTTGTCGGATTGACCACCTTTGCCCCCTCCCGGATGGAACCTCCCGCCTCTGACCCAACCGTTGCCTGGTCTGCCACCCCGCTCCCTCCCACCCCGACGGCTCCACCCTCCGTAGTTCCCAGTGAAACAGCCACGGAAATTCCCACACAAACCCCCACTCCAACATCCATCCCAACCGAAACGCCGACGCCCACTTCAACGCCCATCGTGTACGAAGTCTTCACCGGCGTTGTCCGCAATGAACGCACCTCCTGCCGTTACGGACCCGGCATTTACTATCTGGATGACGAGACCCTGCGGTCGGGGATCAAATTGCAGGTATTCGGACGCGACGTCAACTCCGGTTGGGTGTACGTCCACCCGGACGGCTATCAGGATGATAATGACCAGAGTAAGGACAAACTCTGCTGGGTGGATTTCAGCAACATCGAAATGGATGGAGACCTTGAGAAACTTGAACCTGTCTACCCCGGCAAGGTCAGCCTGCCCATTTCCTATTACTGGGATCCTCCCCAGAACGTGTACACCGCCCGCACCAGAGACGGCAGGCAGATCGCCATCTATTGGGATCCCTTCATCCTCCCCGACGGCGAAATGGAAAGCCCGCAAAGTCCGCGCTACCTGCTGGAACTTTGGTTATGCAAAGGTGGTGAGCTGGTTTTCACCCCCTGGTTTACCTGGCAGGACGATGTGCTGGTTCCCGATGAACCCGGCTGTTCCGAACCATCGAGCGGCGTTATCTACCTCGTTGAAAAACACGGATATTCCGTCCCCGCCATCATCCCGTGGACACCGGCTCCGTAATTGACATATCACCATTCATTAAATGCTTTCAATAGACTGCAACAAGAATTATGCCAAAAAGTAATACCCCAGCAATTAAGTATTTCAAAAAACCGATTGAGAATTGAACTCGGCTTGATTTGTTGTCTCTGATATAAGACATCTTCATCAACTCAAAAATCAATTCGTTCGTAATATCATCTTCTTTGATAGCTCTCAATTGGCTTGCATATTGTTTCAATGAAGGAGTTATTTGCTTTAGAGTTGTATCGATACTCAAAAAGAACAGCCTTTTTGGTTTGAAACCATCCACATTGACAAACATTTCAGGACTTTTGGATGGTTCCAAGACTCGCAGGGTGTAAATGATATGGAAAATCAGGATGAACATATAGATCAGGCAATAGATAAGTATGGAAACAGATTGCCACAATGGAATGGACAGAGCGTCTCCTTTATAGCTGTATATTTTTGGCTGTCAAAAATGGTTGCAACCACGGCGAATAGCAGAGTAGACTCGATACCCACCAGCACCCCAGCTTTGGTATCCAGAAAGCGATTTGTTTCCTGAACATCTTTGATCGCTTCCAAAAGGAACAGCATTTTCGCGCCATTGACTTTATCAGATTCGGGTTTCTTTTTTGAGACTGCCATTGCGATTTTCTCCACATCCTTGAAATGTACAGCTTGCTCTATTGTACCGAAAAATCAGTTGCACCCTCTCGTTTCCTCTATCACGGGCAAACCGAACGCTTCATAGACCGGCACACCGTCCCATTCTTCGGGGATGGGCAGATTCAATGCAAAGGCGGCTGTTGCAGCCGTATCTGTGGTGGTGATCTTGCCCGTCAGCGCCGCAGGTTGAATGCCAGCCCCAAACGCGATCCATGGAATGGTCATGTCTTCGGGCAGGGTTGTACCATGAATAAAATCGTGCCCACCGTGATCTGCAGTAACGATGATAAGCGTTTCCTCACGGATGCCGCGTGCGTCAAGTTCGGCGAGCAGATTGCCCAACGCCTGATCCGCGCGGAAGAGTACGCTGAACTGCTCGGGTGAAAGCCAGCCATAGAGATGCCCCATCCAATCGGCGGTCGGGAAGTGGACGAACATCAAGTCGAAATCGGCGGGGAAATTTTCGAGTAGGTGTTCGACGATCACCAGATCGCGGTCGGGGATGAACTCATACACATCCGTGCTTTCCGGCTCGGTGATCTGCCGCAGTTTCTCCTTGCCGACATACATCACAGTTTTCAGCTCCGCCGCGTGAGCAATGTCGAACAGGTCGGTGACTTGTGCGTATCCAAGTTCGGGCATGTAGTCGTTCCAGTTCACGCCATGTTTTCTTGGGCATTGTCCGCTCAACATGGAAACATGCGCAGGCAGTGTGGCGCTGGGGCGGGTCGTCTGTGCGGTGAGCGAATAGGCGGAGGTTTCCATCAATGCCAGCAGGTTGTTCATGTATGCCGGTGCAATGGCATCGGGGCGGAGTCCGTCGATGGACAGGATCAACACGCGGCGGGCTAGAGGCGCAGGCGTGGGAGTAAATGTCGGCTCGAGTGTTGGAGTCGTTGTGGGAGTCAGCGTCGCAGCTGCGGTCGGGATGGGCGTCGCCGTTTCCGTTTCCACCACTGCTGTTGCCGGCGGCTGGCAGGCGGAGATGATGACGCAGAACAGCAGGATGATAATTCTATTCTGTGACATTCATCCATTATATATTCTTTTGCGCGAATGTATGATGGGGATATGAACACGACAACTTTACACGATGAACTTTATCATCACAACCATACGGATCCGCATAAACGCGGTTCGGGTCTTTCGGACTTCATCCTGGGTGCGCAAGACGGCTTGGTCAACGTCCTCGGCGTGGTGCTGGGGATCGCCGCCGCAACGAGCGATGCCCGCGTGGTGTTGGTGGCGGGACTTGCCACCACGTTTGCCGAATCCATTTCGATGGGCGCAGTGGCGTACACGACCACGCTTGCCGATGCGGACCTGTATCAGAGCGAACGCGAACGCGAGTATCGGCATATCGTTGAAGCGCCGAATTTGGAGACGAAGGAAATCCGCGATATATATGAAAACAAGGGCTTCAAGGGGGATCTGTTGGAGCGCATCGTGCAGACGATCACGGCGAACAAGGATGTCTGGGTGGCAGTGATGATGGCGGAGGAGCACAAGCTCTCGCCCATAGACCGTAAAACGGCGTTGAAAGCCGCGTGGGTGGTGGGGCTTTCCGCGATCATCGGTTCGCTTGTGCCGATCATTCCGTTCATGCTTCTGCCTGTTTCCACCAGCATGTGGGTTTCCATCCTGTTCACGGCGCTGGTGCTGTTCGGGATCGGTGCGTACAAGGCGCGGGTGATGACAGTCGGCAAACCGATGCGCAGTGGTCTCGAAATGACAGTGATCGGCATTGTCAGCGCAATGGCTGGATATTTAGTCGGTGTGCTTTTGAAGGTCCCGCCCCTGCCGTGATGGTTTGCCGAAGTATAGATTTGCCAGTAAACCGAGGAACAGCACGAAGAGCATCGCCACGATCGGTTCCGCGATCCAGCCGATGACGGGGAAGAAGTTCATGAGTTCGAGCGCGGTATCCTTGAGCAGGGTGGAGAGTCCGTAAATGGCGACGGCGGAATAACCGATCTCTTTCAAGCCGAGTGTATAGTCATGGACTTTGGCGAGATGTACGATCATGTAGATCTCCAGCGCGGTCAGCAGGAGGGATGTACCCGGTATCGGCGCGGTCAGAGCCGAGAAGACTCCCGCGATCAAGGTATAGATCAGGATGCGCCAGACAGGGTTCATTTATCCCAGCATCAGGAAGGCAAGAGCCGTCACCACTCCAAGACATAACAGTACGCCAGCGCTGAGCAGTACAAGGATCAGCGGGAGGTTGCTCTTCTCCTCCTGGATGGTGGGATTGTATTCACGCGAGACGAACGGCTTGGATGTCATCGTTGGTTCGCGGCTGATCGCCGGCGCGGATTGGGTATAGGAGGATGAAGGGACATCCTTTGGGAGGATGCCAAGCTGTGAGAGCATCTTGAAGGCGTTTTCCACACTCTCCCGGGCTTCGGGCGTGAGATCGTTCAGGCTGTGAACGGTGTTCCCGCCAACGCTGATGTTGGTGGAATGGGCTTTGAGCACATTCTGCACCATGTCACCTTCCAGAAAATCGGGGATGCCGTTCCCGTTCTTGTCCACAAAGATCTGCATCATCTGTTCGTATGCCATGCGTTCATTCGCAGGCATTTCATCGAGACTGTTGTAGGTTCTTCCATTAAAGTTGATCGCAGTCATTGCACGCTCCTATTGATGAGGTCTTCATATTTTAGCATGTTAGTTTTTTTATTCATGTTAAATATGGTATAAAGAGATTGATTTTCCGTT
The DNA here is from genome assembly GCA_964410375.1 of uncultured Anaerolinea sp. Classification (GTDB taxonomy): domain Bacteria; phylum Chloroflexota; class Anaerolineae; order Anaerolineales; family Villigracilaceae; genus Villigracilis. Next base: position 9,415 of record CAYPHR010000017.1, read on the forward strand.
TCGAATGATATAAGATGGAAATACAACAAAAGGAGATAAGACAATGGCAACCATTACAGACATTGAAGGTATTGGCGGCGCGTATGCCACCAAACTTCGCAAGGCAGGCATCCGCACAACTGAAGCTCTGTTGAAGGCGGGCGGTACCAAAAAGGGACGCAAGGAACTCGCGGAAGCCACCGGTTTCAGCACGAAGACCATTCTTGAATGGGTCAACCGCGCGGACCTGTTCCGCGTGAAGGGCATCGGCGCGCAGTATTCCGATCTGCTCGAAGCCGCCGGAGTGGATACGGTCATGGAACTTGCGAACCGCAAGCCTGAAGCCCTGCTCGAAGCATTCGCAAAGGCGAACTCCGGCAAGAAGAGACTTGTCCGCCAGCTGCCGGGCTTGAATCAGGTGAAAGCCTGGGTCAAGAACGCGAAGACACTCAAACGGGCGATCGAATACTAAAAGGAAAACTTCCGATGTTCATTACATCGGAAGTTTTTTTATTTACCCAGTAATGAAATTCACGGGCAAGTGAGCGGCGGGACAGGCTCTTGAAGCACGATCTCTTTTCCGGTTTCCGTGTGGAGAATGACCGCCCAGGCAGATATGTGATTGCCGTCCTCGCAGCCGATCACTGTGACTGTGGATGCATGAGGGAAGAATTCGGGAGGTCTTTCACGCGGCAGGACGATCTGCGAGTCATTATCGTGGAGCAGCCAGAAATGTAAATATCGGAAGTCTTGCGGCATTTCTGCAATGTACACATTTCCATTGGGTCTGAAATAACGGGGATAGAGCGCAATGCCTGAGATAATTACCGCATTCTCCTGTTCGAGAAATTCCGAGAATTGGGTTGATGTTAATAGATCCCGTTCGAGCAAAGTTTGAGTCGCTTCCTCCGTGAGGGGAGCGAAGTCTTGCCGCGGGGCGAGTTGTCCTGCCAGAGGGAGGGAAATGCCCGCCGCAAACAGAATCAGAAATATGGTCGGATAGAGGCGGGAAGGTTTTTCCGAATCTATCTTTTCTCCGCTGTTGCCTGTCAAAGAAATGAATTTGGATGGGAAATGGGAAAGCGCAATGCAGTAATAGACGATGATCACCCAGTCGATGGGGAGGGAGAATCTCCAGCCGGATGTGCGGGCGATCGCGTTCCCAGCCTGATACACAATGAAAAATAACAGCGGATACCAGCCGATGCGTTTATCCCTTGCCTGCGCCAAAACTATGCCGAATGCAAGGATCGCAAGATTGACGGCGAGCGGGATGAGCGTGCCGCTGGGAAGTGTTCCATTCCAGTCGCCCCAAAAGGGATATTTGCCGACGAGACTTTCAGGCGTGTCCGTTGAATAGACCGGGGCGATAAATACTGCGCTGGTCGCCAGCCCGCGCAAAAAGTGGTTGGAGACAAAGAATGCGACATCGCCGGGATGTTGAAAGATGTGCGCGACGATCTGGGTGGTGAGGCGGTTTGAGAATTCGTCGCTGGTTTCGCCGGGCAATGGCTGTGGATATTCGGTGACTTGAAAGGAATAATTCCGCGCCATGAGGACTTTTTCGCCGCCATCGCCAAGGGATGGACTGCCGGTGACGATCCAGTTGCGGATTGCCCACGGGGTGATGACGGCTGCCAGTCCGAGGACGAGAAATGCGGATTGAATGAACGCCGGTTTGCTGAACTTTTGGTGAAGCAAAAGAAGCAAAAGAATGAGCGGAAGTAAAATCAAGGATTGCGCCCGCACCAATACAATCAACCCCAGAATGCCGCCGGTGACCAGCAGCAACCATTTATCCTGTTTCGATTTTGCGAACAGGACAATGCAGGCATATACCAGAGCCACAATCCCCAGCATTGCAGGCAGGTCGCTCATCATCAGTTTGGCATGGGATGTTGCAATTTTGCCCGAAAGTTCGATGGCGTTCGCTTCGCGCAATATGATAAATCCGCCCGCGAGGAAACCGGCGAGACGGTTGGATAATTTTGCAGTGAGCAGGTAGATAAGAGCGGGGATCAACGCCAGGAACAGGATCTGAACCGACACCGTCCCTTCGTAGGTCACGCCGCCGATCGTGTGGAAGAGGGCGAGCAAGCCGGCGTATAAAGGACGGCGGATCAAATTCTCCCCAAGCCCCACACCGGTGAAGAAGCGATAGGATGCCTTGTCGAACAAGGCGGCATCTGAATATGGGTAATATTCAAAATTGGGCGCGGATACCGCCGGAGAGAAGTGGGATGGGCTGATGGTCTGTGCCGACCAAAGCATCGCAGCCGCCATCCACAAACCGGCGAACACGATCACATCCAGCCTGACCAGCCAGCGCATATCTAGAAGCACAGCGTTTTTTCTTATAAGCGCTATTGCGAAGGTAAAGAGAAAACCGACCGCAAGGATAAGGTTGACTTGAGCAAAACTGATCGGCACGCCTGCCGGTCCCCAGTTGAGCCCGACGATATCGTATGTGATACCGGTTTTTGTTATGGCGATGAACACAGCAAGAAGGAAAAATCCCGCCGCGAGGAACAGGCTTGTCCGCCAGACGGATCTGGATGGCGGGGCAAAAAAATCTTTATCCAAGTGCGGGATGAGAAAAACAATGCCTGTGTGAAATCCTGTCAGTGCTCCGATCAATAGGACGGGCACGGAGCGAACGTACAGCGCTTCGCTAAAATGCAAGATCCACAGGTCTTTGTAAAGGATGGCGAGCCAGGCGATCCACGCGAGGGCGAAGAAAAGGAATGACAGCAGAACCGCTGGTTTAAACCGTTGTATCCATGCTGTCAGGCGTCCGGTCAATTCAGCGGATCGGAACTTGAAGAAAACGAAAGCGCTGGTAATCGTCACTGAAAGAATCCCAGCCAGAGAGATCAAACGGATTGGGGAGAGTCCCTCCCCGGGCAGGGACGTCAGATGGACAAACGCTGCGATCCCGCTGACAACTGTCAGCGCGGAGAAGATGCGAACAAGTTTTTGCATCCTATCCCTGCATCTGTTCCCATTCTGCCAGTTTCTCGTCCATCTCTTTTTGCACGCGCTCGTATTCCCTGCCGATCACCGCCACTTCATCCGGTTTCACCAGCGGACTTTCCAACTGCCCGCCGAGATTCGCCAACGTCGCTTCGAGCCCGGCGATGGTGTTTTCCAATTCCTGCAACTGAGCAGCCCTTCTTCTTTCCTCTTTCGTGCTTGCACTTTTTGTCTTTTTGACGCTGATCTCTTTTTCCTTTGCCTGCGCAGCCATGAATGCTTCGTATTCTTTTTGCTCGCGTTCGGCTCTCAACTCCGAGTATGTGCCCTTGAACACGTTCAGGTTTTGCTCATCGGGATCGACCTCCCAGATCTGGCTAGCCAACGCATCCACGAGATAACGGTCATGGGAAATGAGCAGGATCGTGCCGGTGTAATCTTCCAGCACGGATTCGAGGATCTCCTGCGAAGGAATGTCAAGATGATTGGTCGGCTCGTCGAGCAGGAGAAGATTCGTATCCTGCAAGGCGAGTTTTGCCAATGCCAAGCGTCCGCGCTCGCCGCCGGAAAGCATGGACACTTTCTTGTACACATCATCGCCGCTGAACAAATACTTGCCAAGATAATCGCGAATCTGACCCGGCAGCCATTGCGGCATCATCGAGTCAATCTCCTGGATCAAGGTCTTGTCCGGGTCGAGTCCTTCATGCGCTTGCGCAAAATAGCCGATGTTCAGACTTGAACCAAGGATGACCTCGCCTGCCAGCGGTTCAAGTTGACCGAGGATCGTCTTCAAAAACGTGGACTTGCCCGCGCCGTTCGGTCCGATCAACGCGGCGCAATCCTGACGGCGCAGTTCAATGTCTGGAGAGCTGAACAGGAATTTATCCGGGAATCCGACCTGCAACTCCTTCGTGCGGATGACGAGATCGCCGGAACGTTTTTGAGAGCCGAGCCGCAGATGCAGGTTTGGAAGCACACGCACAGGCGACTTCATGGCGCGCACACGCCGCTCCGCTTCCTCCACGCTGAAGGGGCTGGTGGTCATGCTCACGCCCAGCTCGATCCATTTGGTGTTCAGCACCGCTTCCAACCCGACCTGCTCGATCGCCTGCACAATGCGCGTGAGACGTTTCAACTTCCCTTTGGCTTGCAGGGTGTTCTGTCCTGAGATATTACGCTTGATGTATTCCACTTCCTTCAAGAGTTTTTCGCGTTCACTCTCGAAGACTTCCTGCCGCCGCGCAATGCGTTCTTCGCGCTGTTTCAGGTACGCGCTGTAATTCCCGTTGTACATCTCGTACGCGCCGGGCAGCATCTCCATGATGATGTTGCTGACCTTGTCCAGAAAATAACGGTCATGCGACACGATCACCACCGCGCCTTCCCACTGACTCAGATATCCTTCCAGCCATTCCACGGCGCGGATGTCGAGGTGGTTGGTCGGTTCGTCGAGCAGGAGCAGGTCCGGGTCCGAGAGCAGGAGGCGGGCGAGAAAGGCGCGGGTGCGCTGTCCGCCAGAGAGGTGATCCAAAGACAGGTTGTAGTCCGACGCGTCGAATCCCAAACCGGTCAACACCTGTTTGATGCGCGTCTCGTAGGTGTATCCGCCGCGCCGCTCGAAATCCTCCTGCAATTTGCCGTATTGCTCGATCACATTTGGATCCGTCGCCATCAATTCCTCGAGGCGGTGCAATTCGTTTTGCTGTTTGATCAAATTCTCGAAGACGGAATGACACGCGTCCCATAGCGTGCCCTCCATTTTGAAATCGGCTTCCTGCGACAGATATCCGCTTCGGACTCCCCGTGAGCGGGTGACGGCTCCCGACGAGGCTTCATCCTCCCCGGCAAGGATGCGCAGCAGTGTCGTCTTGCCCACGCCGTTCGGACCGACGATGGCGAGCCGTGAGCCCTTTGCAACCGAAAAGGTCACGCCCGCAAAGATGTCGGTTGCGCCGAAGGATTTGGTGAGGTTGGAGACGGAGATGAGGGACATGGTTGGTTCAGTGATCAGTGGAAAGTGATGCGAAAAAAATCGCGAATGGATTTTAACCCATCCGCGATGATTCCCGATTTCCAATTTATAAATTTACTTCTCTCCATCTACCTCCACATGCCCCGGCTTCTCCTTGCCCAACTCCAGCGAGCGTTGATACGCCGCCCAAACTGCGCGTGAGATCGCTGTGCGGAAGCCTGCCTTCTCCAGATAATACAACGCCTCCGCGGACGTTCCGCCCGGTGATGTGACCTGATTCCGCAAGGTGGCGGGATGCCGTGCCGCGCTTTCATAAAACGATGCCGAGCCTTTGATGGTCTGCAAGACAAGTTGCTCGGCAATGCGGCGTGGAAAGCCCATGTGGACTCCGGCGTCGATCAGCGCTTCGGTGAAGAGGAAAACATACGCGGGACCGGAACCTGAGAGCGCAGTCGCCATGTCGAGATAACTTTCATCTTCCACGAACACTTCCTCGCCCAGCGCGCCGAGGAGGGCGCGGGTGATTCCCTGTTGTTCTTCGGTGACTTCCCTGGATGCCGCCCAGACGGTGATGCCTTCACCGATCTGACCGGGCGTATTCGGCATCGAGCGGACAATGGCTTTGTGTTTCAGCCCTGTGCCGATCTTCTTGATGGTTGCGCCCGCAATAATGGACAAGACCAGCGCGTCCGAGCGGATGCCTTTCAATCCCTTCATCACTTCGGTCAATCGCTGCGGTTTGACGGAGAGTACCACCACGTCCGCTTCATGGATGGCAGCGGCGTTGTCGGTGGTGGCTTGGATGCCGTACTTCTTCTTTAACTCCGCGCCCCGCTCCTCGCGCGGACCGGATGCAATGATATGTTTCGCATCCGCGAGTTTTTTGCGGAGCAAGCCTGCGATCATGGCTTCCGCCATTACGCCGGGACCGATGAAGGCAATTTTTTTCTTAAGCATGGTTCTCTCCAAATGGGCAGGGCTTTGCCTGCCAGTTTTCCGCGATTTCAAGAGCCTCGCGCGCCACAACGTACATTTTTTCTTGAAATTCCTGCGGGTAGCTGTATTTCACGATCGCTTCGGCGAATTCATCGTCATCCACGATCTCGGCTGGTTTGGGTGGGTATTTGGACACGTCCAACTCATGATCTTTGAATTTTAAGATGCCATCCGCCCATTCGGGTGGAGAAGCAATATTCATGTAGATTTCCAGCAGGCTGCCATCCGTTTGGAAAACTTCTATCAGGTTATAGAATTTTTCGAACCAGTAATAAGACCGCAAATGATGTTCTATCTGATATGTCCTGCCATCCAGATTGAATACCGACGAACCGGAAGGCGCAATTGTAACGATCGAGTCTGCTGATATGGACTCGATTGCGGCTTGCCAGTTGCGGTAGGTTGTTCCATCCGCTTTGCAGGCGTGGACGTGGATGATGTCACCGATTTTCAGGGTTTGCATGGCGTGCATTATAAAACACCACGGGCTGCCCTCCGCTAAGTTATAACGAGAATTGAACCTGACCCAAATACGGGAAATCGCCCGGCGAAACGGGGATCTTTGCCAATGGTTTAACCGGCTTTGTGCTGCCCCACTCCTCTACTTCCGCATTGATCCAATCCAACGTTGGGAACGGACGCTTGTCGGGGAAATCCTCCGCGCGACAGATGTAGATCATGCCGTCGGTGAACGGTTTGTCCTCTTCAGTTTTTTTCGGAAGTTCAAAATGATAATACTTGACACGTTTATCACCCGCCCCAACACGCAAACAGCCGTTGCGCGTCATGTTGTATTTGCTTTTATCGAGAATGGCGAACCACATCGCCCAAGCGGCGTCGGGTGAGCAGAAGATCTGCTGGCGGTTGCCGAACTCGTTATTGTCGCCGCTCTTGCGGATGGGCTCCAACATTTCCAAGTCATGCATTGGCGAACCGTGGACGACAAATCCGCGCCAATCGCAGAGATAATGGAGAAAGTCCGCTTTTAGGTAGGGTAGGTCGTAAACGATTTGGGTGTTGGATCCGTTTTGAAGCGCTGAATCAATCAACCTGTCGAAGGCGAGGCGCTCTGCATCCGTTGGCAGCTGCACTTTTCGAATCATAGGCGGGTTGGGAGTCCCGCGCTTTTTGCGCAAAATTTCGTAAACGATATGGAAGGTGGGTTTGGCTAAAAAATCCGGGAGGGGCATTTTATTTGCCGATGTATTGCAGCGTAAGTCGCAGACGTTCTTCCACGTCCTTGGGCGCATCCTTCGGAATGGACTGAATGGCGGCTTGCGCTTCGACGACGGAGTAACCCAACGAAGTTAACGCGGCGAGCACTTCGCTGTCGTAATCCGCCATTGCGGCAACTTTTGCAAGTGCGTCGGTCGGTTTGAGTTTGTCTTTCAAGTGTAGAGCCATTTTTTGGGCGGTCTTCTTGCCTACGCCGGGGACTTTGCTCAGCAGGTCTTCTTCATCGGCGAAGATGGCGCGCTGGATGGTGTCAATCGTCAGCGTGGAAAGAACCGAGAGCGCGACTTTGGGACCGACCCCGTCCACGCCGAGCAGGATGTTGAAGAGGTCTCTATCCGCCTGGGATTCGAATCCATACAACGTCAACGCATCTTCGCGGACTGCGAGATGGGTGAACAGAAAGATCATTTCTCCCGCCTTGGCATTCGTCCGCACCGGCGCAGGGACGAGGACTCTCAGCCCCACCCCGCCGACTTCGACGATCAGGGCATTCTCTTCGATCTGGGATACTTCTCCGCGCAGAGTTGCTATCAT
>CAYPHR010000017.1:17207-22817 GCA_964410375.1 uncultured Anaerolinea sp.
ATGGCGATTGCCAGCGCATCGGCGGCATCGTCGGGTTTGGGAATGCTGTCCAGTTGCAGCAACGCCCGCACCATTTCCTGCACCTGGCGCTTATCGGCGGAGCCGTAGCCTGCCACAGCTTGTTTGACTTCGTTAGGAGTGTATTCAAAAGGCTCGATCCCCGCTTTTTGCAATGCCAGCATCACCACGCCGCGCGCCTGTCCCACCGCGATGGCGGTGGTGACGTTTCTGGAAAAGAACAGTTTTTCCACGGCGGCGGTATCTGGCTTGTATTTTTTCAGCAACTTATTCAGGTCGGTGAACAGCATCTCCAACCGTGCAGGCGCAGTGGCGTCCTTTGGGGTGGAGATAATGCCAAAGGAAACAGCGACCAGTTCCCCGTCCGGCAGGAGGCGCACAAGCCCGTAGCCTGTTGTCGCAGTGCCGGGATCAATTCCGAGGGCGAGCGTCATTTAATCTGTAAAAAGAGGCAAATGCCCGAGCGCGTGGATGTGCGTCCACTGGGCGCGGTCGCCTTCGGTCAGGATCGCCGCTTCGCCCGCGATGGTTGCGCCCGCCTTGTCGAGGATCATGTGCATGCCCTGCAGCGTGGAGCCCGTGCTGATGACATCATCCACGATCAGGACTTTTTTGCCTTTGATGCTTTCGCGGTCTTTTTCGTCGAGGATCAGAATTTGCGGCTGCCCGGTGGTGATGGAAAGCGTTTCGGCTTTGAGGGCGTCGCCCATGTAGGGTTTGTACATTTTGCGGAGGACAATATACGGCTTCTTCGTTTCGACCGACAACGCATGAGCCAGCGGAATGGATTTCGCCTCGGCGGTGACGAGCATGTCATACTCGATGGATTGGATCTGTTTAGCGAGTCCGCGCGCGCAGGCTTGCACCAGTTCCGTATCGCCGAGGATGTTCAGGATGGCAATGCGCAGTCCGGGTTTGATCTCGAAGAGCGGCAGGTTGCGCTTCACCCCGGCGATCTCGATGGCATAGGTTTCGCGTTGGGTCATGGTTTCCTCCATGGAATTTTGAAATCAGCATCGGAAGTTTATCACGGTTTATCTGCCATGCAAGGTATAGAAAATTTGTGCTATACTTTCGCCATGCGCACGATCCGCTCCTCTGAAATCGGCAATTACCTGTACTGCCGCCGCGCCTGGTGGTACCGCAAGACGGGCGTCCCTTCCGAAAATCAGATCGAACTCGCGGCTGGGACCGACCTCCACCGCCGCCACGGACGTCAGGTATTCGCCTCGCTTCTCACGCGGACCGTGGGCTGGATCCTGTTTCTGGCGGCTGTGCTTACGCTGGTGGCGTATCTCGCCTATCAATTCTTATGACCTATCTCATTCTTCTTCTGTTCGTACTTGCTTTGATTTTCTTCTGGCAGTCGAACCGCCAGCAAAAAGCCGCCGGTCTGCCGGGCGGACGGGTCATCTACACCGACACGGACGGCTGGGGTAAGGTCGAGAAGCCGTTGTATTACGCATCCCTCGGGCTGACGGGCAAGCCCGATTACCTGATCGAAAAGAACGGACAGATCATCCCGGTGGAGGTCAAATCGGGGCGCGCGCCCGAAGCGCCGTATGATTCGCATATTTTTCAACTGGCGTCGTATTGTCTGCTGGTGGAGAAGACGTATAAAAAACGCCCGCCGTATGGCATCATCCATTACGAGAACCGCGACTTCGCCGTGGACTATACGCGGGAATTGGAGTCTGCGCTGATCGAACTGCTGGCGGACATGCGCGAGGACGATGCGAGGAGAAATGTCCATCGCTCGCATGAACAGGCGTCCCGTTGTAAGCGATGCGGGTATCAGGCTGTCTGTGAAGAAAAGCTGGCGTAGGTCGGATGGACAAAAGGTATAATCCCCGATATGTCCACGCCATTCATTCCCAAACATCCTGTAGTTACGGCGTATCCGAAAATGCCGGAAGCCTTCATAGAAGCGGAAGCGATGTCCGCTTTTTTGCGGGAAAAAGGCATGGAAGCGCCTGTCGGCTCGTTGTACGATGAAGACCTTCGCAAGCGGGTGAAGCAGGGTGAGTTTGACATGCTCATCGCAGTCGGCGGGGATGGGAGCGTCCTGCGGGCAGGTCACCTGTGCGCGCCAAGCGGCGTCCCGATCCTGGGAGTCAACCTCGGCAGGCTGGGATTTCTGATCCAGGTCGACCGCAAGGAATGGCACGAGTATTTTGAAAAATTGCTGAACGGCGAGGCATGGATCGAAAACCGCATGATGCTGCATGCCGAACACTTTCGCGGCGGGGAGTCTGTCGGGCGCTCCAATGCGTTGAATGAGGTGGTCGTCGCGCGCGGACAGAACCTGCGTCCTGTACGATTGACCGCTTTTGTGGATGCCCGCCAGTTGACCAGTTATGTCGCGGACGGGTTGATCGCCTCCACCGCCACCGGTTCAACGGCATATGCGCTCGCAGCAGGCGGACCGATCCTGCCGCCGGAATTGCGCAATATCCTGCTGGTGCCCATCGCCCCGCACTTATCCGTAGATCGGGCGGTGGTCTTGGCGGCGGGTTCTTCAGTGAAAATTTTGGTCAAGAGCGAAAACGCCGTGATGAGCGTGGATGGGCAATTGCCGACCCCGGTCATGGAAGACGACCAAGTGATCGTCACCGCCGCGGATGTGACGGCGCAATTCGTCCGTTTTGGAGACCCCGGCTACTTCTACCGCAATATCACCATGCACATGAACGAAAACTCTTTAGGATTGCCGCGATGACTGATACGACTTTATTTTGTTATGCACATCCCACCCGTGAAACTTCCCTGCGCTGCAAGCGCTGCGAAAATCCGATTTGCACCTCCTGCGCGGTGCGCATCCCAACGGGTTACATCTGCAGGGATTGTTCGCGCGCGCACCAGAAGGCATTTGACACCGCCGAGTGGTACGACTACCTGATCGGTTTTGCGATCACATCCATCCTTTCGCTGATCGCCAGCGGATTGATCGCCTTTATCGGGTCGTTCATCGGCTTTTTTATGTTCTTCATCGCGGCGGGTATCGGTGGCGCGGCAGGCAGGTGGATCGCCGATCTGGCTTTGCGTGCCGTAGGAAAACGCCGCTCGAAAGCCTTGTTCGTGACATTCGCCGCAGGCATGGTGCTGGGCGCCCTGCCTGTTCTGATCAGTTTTCTTTTTACAGGATATATCTTCGGCGTCATCGGGATCGTCATTTATCTCATCATCGCCGCCCCGATGGTCTACTCCCGCACATCAGGTATCCAACTCTAATTTATGCTCACTGAACTTCACATCCAGAATTTCGCCATTATCGACAAACTCGACCTGCGTTTCGGTCCCGGGTTGATCATCCTCACCGGCGAGACCGGCGCGGGAAAATCCATCATCCTTGATGCGGTCGTCATGCTCATTGGCGGCAAGGCAGATACGACTTTCGTCCGCACGGATTCGGACGCGGCATTTGTCGAGGGTGTGTTCCAACTCAAAGGTCCGGAAAAAGAAGCGGTGCATGAGGTCCTGAAACGCGAGGAACTGCTGGATGATCCCGATTACCTCACGCTGATGCGCGAAGTCCGTAAGGAGGGGCGCAGTGTGGCGCGCGTCAACGGGCGCACGGTGAACGTCGGTTTGTTGAAGGAACTCGGCGCGCTGTTGGTGGACATCCACGGGCAGGCGGAGCATCTCTCCCTGCTCGATCCCAAGGCGCATCTCGGTTTGCTTGACCGCTACGCGGAGGTCGCCAAACCGCTGACGGAATACCGCCAGACCTATCACGCGCTTCTGAATCTCCGCCGTGAATTGGGCGAGCTTCGGAAGGCGCAGTCCGACGCCGACCGCCGCACCGAAATGTTGACCTACCAAGTGGAGGAGATCGAAGCCGCGCGCCTGAAACCGGGCGAGGACGAGGAACTCCGCAAGGAACGTGACCGGCTTGCCAATGCCGAGTCACTGGCGCAGAACGCGCAGGAGGCGCTTGCGGTGCTGGATGAAGGCTCGCCGGAAACACCCGCCGCCACCGACCTGGTCGGGCAGGCGGCGCAGGCACTCGCCGCGCTTGCAAAAATAGATGCGGGGCAGGCGGAACTGGCGAACCAAGCCGAACTCATGCTTGATACGATGTCCGAGGTCATTCACAACCTGCGTGATTATCTCGAAGAGATCGAGTTCAATCCCAAGCGTCTCGATGACGTGGAGGAACGCCTCGACCTGATCCACTCGCTCACACGCAAATACGGCGGCAGCATCCCCGCGGTCATTGCTTATGGTGAAGATTCCCAAAAGCAGCTTGAAACCATCACCGGCGCGGCGGATCGCATCGTCGAGCTGGAAATGCAGGAAGCCAAACTGCTGGAAAAACTTTCCAAACAGGGCACTACTCTCTCCGAAAAACGAAGGTCCGCGGCGGCGGAAATGGGCAAGGGAATTGAGACAGAACTTGACGACCTGCGCATGGCGTCCGCGCAATTCGGCGTGGATTTCAGGACCAAGCCCGAGCCCAACGGCATTCCCCTCGCAGACGGGACCCGCATCGCCTTCGACCAGAATGGATTCGACCGCGTGGAATTTCTCGTCGCTCCGAATCCCGGCGAAGGACTCAAGCCGCTGGCGAAGATCGCATCCGGCGGCGAGACCTCGCGCCTGATGCTCGGTTTGAAGAACGTCATGGCGCGCGCCGACGAAGTCCCTTCGCTGATCTTTGATGAGATCGATCAAGGCATTGGCGGGCGTGTGGGCATGGTGGTCGGTCAGAAACTGTGGAATCTCTCGCGTACACATCAGGTCTTTTGCGTCACGCACCTTCCGCAGTTGGCGGTCTTTGGCGACCAGCATTATCAGGTCCAAAAACTGGTGGATAAGGGACGCACCCTCACCCGTGTCGAACCGCTTGACGGCGAATCCCGCCTGCTTGAACTGTCCCAGATGCTCGGTGAAGTTGGCGAGAGCACCATCCGCTCGGCGCACGAACTGATGCAGACCGCGCGGCAAATGATAAAAGGCGAAAAGAAGTAGATCAGGTAAAAAAAAACCGGCCGTTCCGAACCGTCCGTTTTTTGACTCTTCTTTAGTTTTTTAACGCGTGGCCCGCCTGGGTGTGGGGGGCACCCTGGCGGTCAACGCTTGCAATATTACTACCACCATCAAGAAATTGCAAGTCTAAAATAGTTAGAAATTATTAATTTTTTCTATTCGTTTTATCAGATGCCCTGAGTAGGAATCGAACCTACATCTAAGCCTTAGGAGTGCCTTGTTCTGTCCATTGAACTATCAGGGCGACGCTGGGATTATACACAAAAGACGGGAATATATCCACCGCTGTAAATGAAGCATTGGATTGTATGGTAAAATCGCCTCCGCCCAAAATTTAGGCTTCCATGGAGGGATGGCCGAGCGGCTGAAGGCGCATGTCTTGAAAACATGTTTGGTGAAAGCCAACGTGGGTTCGAATCCCACTCCCTCCGCTGGTTATTGACGATTCGTAATTTATGGTTACAATATCATCGTCAATTGATTTGGGGAGGTGCCAGAGTGGCTGAATGGGCTCGCCTGCTAAGTGAGTGCTGGGTAAAACCAGTCGCGGGTTCGAATCCCGCCCTCTCCGCTGAAAAACACGCCCTGAAAAGGGCGTGTTTT
>CAYPHR010000018.1:0-6393 GCA_964410375.1 uncultured Anaerolinea sp.
GGCTCGTTGATGATGCGCAGCACTTCCAAACCTGCGATCTTGCCGGCATCTTTCGTCGCGTTGCGTTGTGCATCGTTGAAATACGCGGGAACGGTGATGACCGCCTGCGTGATGGTCTCACCGAGATACGCTTCCGCATCCGCTTTGATCTTCGCAAGGATCATCGCCGAAACCTCCGGCGCGGAATAATCCTTGCCGCCCAGTTCCACGCGCACATCGCCGTTATCCGCCGCTTTCACCGCGTACGGGACGCGCTTGCGGGTGCGTTCCACTTCGGGGTCATCGGACTTGCGCCCCATAAAACGCTTCACCGAAAAGATCGTATTCTGCGGATTTGTGATCGCCTGATTGCGCGCCACGCGCCCCACCAAACGCTCACCGTTCTTGTTCATCGCCACCACCGAAGGGACGAGACGTTCGCCCTCCGCCGATGGAATGACGATCGGTTCGCCGCCTTGCATCACCGCCGCGACAGAGTTGGTCGTGCCAAGATCAATGCCAATGATTTTTGCCATAATATAAGTTCTCCTTTGATGAAGGGGCGAGGTCTTCTCGCCCGGGGCGGCAAAACGCCGCCCCTACAAATTTACTGCGCCACCCGCACCATCGCAGGACGGATCACACGTTCGCCGAGCATATATCCATTTTGAACAACTTCGATCACATGTCCGCTTTCGACATCTTCGGAAGGTTCATGCGAGATCGCCTCATGGAAGTTCGGGTCGAATTCCGCGCCTGCGGCTTCGATCTTCTTCACGCCTTCCATCTCTAAAATATTCTGGAACTTGCGCGCCACCAACTCAATACCGCTCGCCCACGCATCGTCCGCGGGGCGGTTTTGTAGAGCGCGCTCCATATCATCCAGCACGGGCAGCACCTTCTTGATGATGTCACCCTTCATCGTGGATTTCATTAAATCGTTGTCGCGCTCCACGCGCCTGCGGTAATTCTGGAACTCCGCCTGAGACCGCATCCAACTGTCCTTGAACTCGGACGCCTGTGCCTGCACCTCCTCCAGTTGACGGTTCAACGCTTCCACCTCCGCCGACATCTGTTCGGTCGTCTCGGGCATTTCCGCCTCTGCGGCTTGAGTCTCATTTACCTCTTCTTGTTTCTTATGCTTCTTCTCGGTCATATTCTCACTCTCGTTATCATGTCATTGCAAGCGACACCCGCAATGTCATAAGATTTTGATTTTACTCTTCCGAAATCGTATCGTTGACCAGGTCGCTCAACAGACCGGCTACATAACGCACGGTGGGAATGGTCCGCCCGTATGCCATGCGCATGGGACCCAACACGCCGAGCGCGCCGGTCGCCATGCCGGGTACGCCGTAACGCGCGATCACCATCGAACACTGACGCAGGTCTTCCCATTCGCCTTCACCGCCGATCAACACCTGCAAACCGCCAATATTACTGTTCAACGTCGTGCGGGCGAGGATATCCTGTAAAGCGGCGGGTTCGTCAAAAATGCGTAACGCGCGTCGTGCATCGTCAGACTCTGAAAATTCAGGCTCGGAGAGCACGTTGGTCAAGCCGTCTGTGTAGACCTCGCCCGCAGATTTATCCGAGATGCGGCGCATTTCCTGCAAAATAAGCAGGAGGATGTCCTGATCGAGCGGGTCGGGGCGGGCTGTCAGCGAAGAAATGGCTTGGGTGGTCAGACCAGCCAAAAGTCCATTAAGACGCGCCGCCGCCTGGCTGAGTCGTTCCTGTGGGACAGGTTCCGCCAGGGTCAGTATCTGCTGAGAAACCTCCCCTCCCACCATGACCAAGACCATCAAAACCTGCCGCCCTTGCGTGGAAATTAGTTCGACGTGTTTGAACTTCGCCTGCGCCACATGCGGAGCGGTCACTACAGACAAGCCCTGCGACTGATGCGCGAGAATGGATGCCGCGAGAGTCATCCACTGGTCAAGCTCGGGGCGGGATTGGTAGAACTGGTGCGAGATGGTGTGTTGGACGCTTTCAGGGAGTTGCGCGCTGTGTACCATCTGGCTGACGAAATATCGATAGCCTTCCTCGGTTGGAACGCGTCCCGCCGAGGTGTGCGGCTGGCGCAGGTAGCCCATTTCGGTCAACGCCGCCATCTCGTTGCGGACCGTGGCGGAGGAAAGATTTAAATGATAATGCTCCGCCAGCCGCTTCGAGCCGACGGGCTGGGCAGAGTCGATGTAGTCACGGATAATAAGAAGAAGCAGGGTCTTCTGACGTTCGGTAAGGTTGGTCATATTCAGAATTTAGCACTCCCGTCAAGAGAGTGCCAAGATTGCAAGAATAATGATAACAGCCGCAAAAAGGGAAGTCAATAAGAAGAGTGTAAGAAAACTCCCGCTTGCGCGGGAGTGGTTGTTATGGTTCTCGGACAACAGGTCGCCATGCGGCGTGAAAATCCTGCGCCCTGTCCGTGGTAAGCCGCACTCGGTCACCGCCGGAGACAGTCATGTAGAAGATATCGAGATTGCCCGCATCCGCCACGCCTTCATAACTGACGTAAAATCCATCGGGCGAATAATCTATGTTTTGAATGAGTCCGATGTTCAATCGCACCCGCAGCGCCTGCTCGGAGGAACGATCCGTGGCGGAGATGCTCATTAAGTAAGGATTGCAGAAGGTCGTGGCGCAGCGTTGGGTGAAGAGGATCAAGTCGCCTTTGGGCGACCATGATGGAAGATAGTCATGGTAGGAGGGTCCACTGCGAACGATCTGCTGCGGTTCTGTGCCGTCTTCATTCATCATCCAGATCTGGTGCACGCCAAACCGTTTGACAACGTAGACGAACTGGGAACCATCCGGCGACCAGGCAGGCATACGAGACTCGACCAAGGAAGCGCCTTTGGTGATCTGCGTGACGGTGGTGAGGTCGCTGACCTCCACGGTGAAAATTTCCATTTGACCGGTACGCAGGGAAGTGAAAGCGATCTTCGAGCCATCCGGCGACCAGGCTGGGTCGAAGTTCCCGCCGGGGGAGGCGTCCAAAGCGACCA
The DNA here is from genome assembly GCA_964410375.1 of uncultured Anaerolinea sp. Classification (GTDB taxonomy): domain Bacteria; phylum Chloroflexota; class Anaerolineae; order Anaerolineales; family Villigracilaceae; genus Villigracilis. Next base: position 2,991 of record CAYPHR010000018.1, read on the forward strand.
AACCACTGCCATCGGCATTGATGACATACAGACTGGCGTTTCGATATCCAGCCAGATCATCCTGGCTTCTGCACGGGGAAACAAATACCAATCGCTGTCCATCCGGCGACCATGACGGTTGGCAGGCTCCGTTGGGCATGTTCGTAATCGGAACCGCTTCATCCCCGTTCAGATCCGCCAGGAATATCTGCGGGAGACCAAAACGGGTGGATGCAAACGCCATCTGACCGGAACCTCCGCCGAGAAAAGACGCGACAGGCGCAAGGATCGTCGGTGTGCTATTAAGCGAGATCGGCGTCACTGTCGGTGTAAAGGTGGGAAGCGGAGAGGGCGTCAGCGTGATGGTGGCTGTGGGTTCAGGGGTCAACGTCTCGGTGGGAAGAGGCGTCGGCTCGAGGGTTGGAGTCGATGTGCTGGTGCTGGTCGGCATGAGCAATGGCAGCATCGCGCGCACATTGGCAGGCAGGATTCCGGGCACAAAATACAACACGCCCGCCAGAACCAAAAGCAGGAAAAATGATGTGATACCAAAGCGCACCAATGCCATGCGCTTCTTTCGTTCTCGTTCCTTTTGCCGCTTCAGCGGGGAAACGAACGGCTGTTCCTCATGGGAAAATTCCGGCGGAACAGGTCCCTTGCGGGGCGGCGACTTCTTCAGTTCCGCATTTGCGCTGGAGCTTTTTATTTCCTCGGATTCAAGATCTTCCGGCGGCGGAGGCGCGACAGTATAGTGTCCCGGCGGCTGTTGCGTTTTGGATTTGGATGCCAGCAGCGCCTGCTTGAAATCGTCGGCAAACTGAAATCGGTCGCTTGGGTCTACCGACATGGCTTTTTCGATGGCTGCCGCCAGGCGGCGCGAGACCTTCGGGTTCCGTTTTCGCAGCGGAGTCAGCTGCGCGTTGTCCATTGCGCGCGCCAACCCGTCCTCCGGAATGACACCGCTCAATGCCGCATATAGCGTTGCGCCCAGCGAATAAATATCCGTGCGCGGATCCGTGCGCGCCGTGCCGTACTGCTCCGGCGGGGAGTAACCGGGCGTCATGGCACGCGCGCCGGTGGTGGTCGCCTGATGCGCATTTTGATAGACTTTTGCCAGACCAAAATCCACCAGGAAGATGTGTCCATCGGGGGTGATCTTCACATTGCCCGGCTTGATGTCGCGGTGCAAAATCGGGGGCTTGCGGGTATGTAGATATGTCAGTGCATCGCAGATGGACGCGCCAATGTGAACCGCATCGTCCTCGCTGAGCATTCCCACCCGCTCCATGCGGGCGCGCAGATCCTCCCCTTCGATGAAATCCATGATCAGGTATTGCCCCTGATCGCCGAGCACAAGGTGATCGGACACGCGCGGCAAATTCGGGTGGCGCAGGTTCGCCAGAATGACCGCCTCCAGGCGGAACTGGCGCGCATATTCATCCGTGGTAAACAGGTTTTCCTTGAGAGCAACTGGCACGCCAAGATTCTCGTCAATGGCGCGATACACCGATCCCATCCCCCCCTGACCCAGGATCTCAATTATTCGGTAGCGGTTTTGCAGTATCGTATCTTTTTCCAACGTCATCGATGAACTCTAAGCCTGCCCAAAAGGGATGCGCCAAACTCCGTTTTTTTGTGAAATTACACTGGAATAACAAACGAGGGCGATTATATCAGATTGAACTATCGCCCGATGCAGATGTACTTAATTTGAAATGTTGGAAAACCCACGGCGCGCCGCCGGTCACCCACCAGCCCACCAGGGTGTAACGGATGAAGCGCAGGGTGTACACCAGCAGACCATCACCGCGCGGGAACAGTTCCCCCAGCCCCATCCACAGGATGAGGACGCCGATCAAGCCGATGACGTAACGGAGAGCGCGCTTCCATACCGGACCTGAAACCTGGTGACCGCCCATCGAGTTGATCCACGCGAGCCCGAACGCCAGCCCAAAGAAGGATCCAGCCGAGGTGAAGACTCCGTTCAAGTCAACGGGAGCAGGCGCATCGGTCCCGGTAAGAAGCGCGGTATCCAGCCATGAAACTGGGACCTCGAAATCACTTCGCATTGCCGTAACCGCCCACCCTGCCGTCACGAAGATCATGGAGACAATGAACGCCATCAACACCTGCTGGCGGAAGGTCTTCCCTGCCAGCCATGCCGAAACCGAATCCCAATACCGGATAAACGCCCACAGGATCAAACCGCCGATCAGCCAGCCGAGGATTACATCATGCGGGAAGTGCGCGCCGAGGTAAATGCGGGAGAAACCGATCATGAAGATCAGGAAAATGCAGATCGCGCGCACCCATTTTTCGCGGTTGGACGCGCCGATGATGCCCCAAACGCTCATGGCATGCTGTGCGTGACCTGACGGCGCGCCGAACGAAGTTTCGGGCCACCACGCACGGACGTGGGAACTCACCCAATAAGGGCGCGGTCCGGCAAAAATCAACTTGAAGACATAGTTGAAGACATTGTCCACAGCCAGGATCATGCCAACCCGCACACCCAGTCCGGCGTCGATGCTCCAGTAGATGAGCGGCAGAACGATGAAAAAGAAGTCTTCCGTACCAAGTTGGCTAAAGAATTGCATGGGGGCGACCAGCCATTCCCCAATGCCCTGTAATGCGATGATAAGTGCGATACCACTGTCAATTATGGGTTGCATATAGTCCTCCAGTAGGATTTTTTTACGATTTCAATTGACGGTTTGTTCTCATCATTGTACACTCAAAGAATGGAAAAATCACCTTCACGCTGGTGGGACCTCCCCTCCGCGTTTTTCCTTTTCGCTCTGATCCTGCTCGCATCCTGGAGACTGGAAGCCACCAACTGGGTGGACGGGTTAAACCACGTCCGCACTGTGGCAGTTCTTGGTTTGCTGACCGGGTTGGCGCTGGGGAAAAGCTTGTTCCAGAGGCGCACCGTCATTCTGCTTGCCATTGGCTACATGGTCGTTTTTTTCATCTGGCAATTGCTGGGGTTCATCGATTTTCCCCGCGAGCAAGGCTATCTGGGCGACCAGTTATTGATCCTGTCCGGCAGGCTTTGGGTCAGTTTGAGGGATTATGTAACAGGCATCCCTGTGTCTGATCCGCTTTTGTTCATCGCCATGTTGAGCATCCCCTACTGGTTTATCGGGATATTCAGCGGTTATCAGCTGGTCCGCCACGCCAAAACGTTGATCTCCATCCTGCCGAGCGGCATTTTGATGCTCATCATCCATCTAAATCATTACACCCAAACGGACTATACCTGGCTGTTCGCCATCTATGTGTTCATGGCGTTGATCCTGATGAGCCGCCAGAAATTTTTGCTCGATAAATCGAGATGGCAGCAGGAACGCGTACTGGTTTCCAGCGAAAGCAGCCTGGACATCAACAATACAACCATGATCGTTGCCGCTGCGGTGATCGTAGC
>CAYPHR010000018.1:6403-22609 GCA_964410375.1 uncultured Anaerolinea sp.
ACCGCTCAGTTTGCCTCTCACTGCGCAGGCGCGGGAAGCCTGGCGGGAATGGTTCGGCGAAAGACAGCAGGCGGATGAGGTCTTCACTTTCCTGAATCGCGAGCCGGTTCCTGCCGCGCCGACCAACCTGCTCCAAACCGAACTGACGCTTGGCACCGAGGCATCGCAGGGCACACTTGTGGAATTTCTGGTATACGCGCCAGCCGCCGCGCGGACCGTGCCGCGCCTGTACTGGCGTGGTTATGTTTATGACGTCTTTGAAGACGGGCGCTGGCAGATCTCCGAAACAGACCGTGTCTCCTTTGTGCCGCAGGATGGAGAATTCGATCTCCCAAGGTGGTCGCAACGTAGAAACCTGACTTTCACATTCGACATGTATGAAAAGGGGCAGCGTGTCATTTACACACCGTCGCAACCCTTATGGACCAATTACACTGCCAACATCCTATATCACGCCATCTCCGTCGAAGATGATGATCTGGTCGACATTATGGCTTTGCAGGCAACTCCTGCCCTTTTACCGGGGGATGTCTACCGTGTGACGTCCCTGCTGGCTGACCCAGCCATCGCTGAATTACAGGGGGCTGGCGAGGAGTATCCCGACTGGATACTGGAACGATATCTTCAATTACCCGATGAATTTTCGCCCCGCATCCGTGAGCTTGCGCTTGAGATCACCAGTGAGTATGAAACTCCATACGACAAAGCCGCAGCCATTACTGAATGGCTGCGGAGCGAGATCGAATATACGCCCGTCATGTCTTTCCCGCAGGAATCCGTGGATGCTCTGGAATACTTCCTGTTCGAAAGCAAACAGGGATTCTGCAATTACTACGCCAGCGCCGAAGTGCTGATGTTGCGTTCCATCGGCATCCCCGCCCGGCTGGCAGTGGGATTTTCCCAGGGGGAACTCGATCTGCAAAACACGCTCTACACCGTGCGCGAGCGCGATTATCACGCCTGGCCCGAAGTGTACTTCCCCGACTACGGCTGGGTGGAGTTCGAGCCGACAGGAAATCAGGAGCCGATCGAACGTCAGCAGATACGCGTGGACCGAGCCGCTCTCACGCCAACGCCGTTGGCAGAGTCGAATATCCCCGGGCTTCTGGATGAAGAACTCGAATCAGCTTTTACCGATACAGATGATACCAACCAGATAACCGCTCAAACCCGCAGCCTGATCCTGCAAATCGGCATCCCGGTTGGGATAATATTACTTGTCATACTCGCGTTCTTCCTGAAAAAGCGCTACGCCCCCACCTTTAAGGCGACAACAGCATTGAAAACCGCGATCGAACGCAACGGTTGGAACGTCCCTGTCTGGCTGACCAACTGGCTTTCATGGAGCACCGCGCCGCCCATCGAACGTCATTTCCAAAGCATCAACCTCAGCCTGCGCTGGATGGGCAAGCCCCAACCTGTCCATGTAACCGCCGCCGAACGCGCCGCGCTTCTGCAAACGCTTCTCCCGTCCGCCGCTGAATCCATCGGGATCCTTTTGCACGAGCATCAATCCAGCCTGTTCAGTCCGCGCGGAGGTGATGAGGTCCTTACCCGGCGCGCATCACGACGCATCATTAACCAAACGTTAGCCAACCGTATAAAAACCGGCATATTGGGATACAATAAGGAAACTTAGAGGCAGTTTCACTGGTACACCCAATATGACTTCTGAACGAACACGCCCAACCACCATACATGACCAATTACTTGCTCTCAGCGTCCAGGCGGGAAAGATTCGCACTGAGTTGGATGCGGGCAAGATAAAACTTCCCAAGAATACAGCCGAAGACCTCAACAGCCTGCAAACCGCGCTGATTCAAGTCGGTGAACGGATCGAGATCTTCCAAAAAGAACACAGCAACATGCTCGCCCTCGCCGACGTGGGACAGGTCATCAATTCCTCGCTCGAACTGGACGAGGTGCTCCGTATCGTGATGGACAACATCGTGCGCCTCACCAAGGCGGAACGCGGATTCCTGATGCTGCGCGACGAAACGACGGGCGAAATGGTCATTCGCATGGGACGCAACTGGGAAATGGCATCCATCGAATCGACCGAAAACAACGTCAGCCGCACCATCGTCCAGCGCGTGATCGAGACAGGCGAAGCCATCGTCACCACCAACGCGCAGGAAGACCAGCGCTTCGTCGGTCAGGAAAGCATCGTGGCGTTCAACCTGCGCTCCATCCTCTGTGTACCGCTCAAAGTGAAAAACGAACTTATCGGCGTGATCTATGCCGATAATCGCATCCGCGCCGGCATCTTCGCCGAAAGTGAACGGGACCTGCTTGCCGCATTTGCAAATCAGGCGGCAGTCGCCATCGAGAACGCGCGTCTGTTCTCCTCGCTCAAAAACACTCTCGAGGAAGTGACCGCGCTCAAGAACCTGATGGACAACGTCTTCGAATCCATTGTCAGCGGGGTCATCACCGCGGATGTGCAGGAACAGATCACACTTGCGAACCGAGCCGCAGAAAGCATCCTCGGCGCATCCACACAGGACATCATCGGTCATCGTCTTAACGAGGCGCTTGCTTCTGTTTCCAGTGAACTGGAGCCGCATCTGACGGAGATCCGCAAAACTGACAAACCCGTGGTGGGACTGGAACTCAGCCACACCCTGCCCCAGCGCGGATTGGTGAACTGGCGTTTGAATCTCTCTCCGCTAAAAGATGCGGGGCAAAAAACCCAGGGCGTGGCAATCGTTCTGGACGACCTCACAGAACGAAAGAAGTTGGAAGCGCAGCGCCGCCTGTTCGAGTTGATGGTCTCGCCTGCCGTCATCGAGCAACTCGACCCGAACAGCCTGCAACTCGGCGGCAAGCGCGTGGACATCACCGTGCTGTTCGCGGACATCCGCGGTTTCACTACATACAGCGAAAACCTGCCGCCTGAACAACTGGTCAGTGTGCTGAACCGTTACCTTGCCGCCATGGCGGAAGCCGTTCTGGCACAGGAAGGCACCATCGACAAGTTCATGGGCGACGCCATCATGGCGTGGTTTAATGCGCCTATACCGCAAAAAGACCACACCTTGCGCGCCGTGAAGACCGCGCTTGCCATCCGCGAATCGGTTGAGAATTTATACAAGGAAATGCCCGAGGAGGCGCAGCTTGCCTTCGGCGTGGGCATCCATTACGGCGACGCGGTGCTCGGTTTGATCGGCACGGAAAAACGGCTGGAATACACCGCCATCAGCGACAGCGTCAACACTGCCAAACGCATTCAGGAAAATTCCGCGAAGAACCAGATCCTAATCAGCAAGGACGCCTACGAACGCGTCAAAAAGCATGTGGAAGTCAAGCCGCACGCGAACATGAATATGAAGGGCAAGACCCAACCCATCGATGTATATGAAGTGTTGGGATTATTAAAGTAAAATTTGAAAGAAGAAGAAGAAGAAGATGCTCTCAAAGGATGAGAGCATCTTTTTATTTGATCGTCTCCCCTGCACGTTCCACAAACTCGATCACTGCATTCAATCCCCTTGAAATTGGTTCAAGATTAATATATTCTTCCACCGTATGAGCTCCTCCGCCCGTGGAAATCCCCATCACCACGGCAGGGATGTTTTGACTCAATGGAATGTTCGCATCGGTTGACCCGGTTGTGAGCGCAGCGCTCGTTCCCTGCCCTGCCATGCAATCCACCGCCAGTTTCACGAGCGCATGGTCGGCGGGAATCTCTCCTGCGGGTCGTTCGCCAATCACCTCCGCTGTGATCTTCACCCCTTCGCGCCCGGCATGGATCAGGATGTCCTCCACTTGTTGGATCAGTTCAGCCAGCATGAGCGGATCCTCCGAGCGCAAGTCCAATTCGCATTTCGCTTCCGCTGCCACCACATTGATACCCGTACCACCGTGAATCGTGCCGACATTCATGGTGGTACGCGGCTCGCGCGGCAGATGGATCGAAGTCAACTGCGTCACCAGTGACGCCAGTTCATGTACTGCCGATGGCTGCCCATAATCCGACCAGGAATGTCCACCCGCCGTCTTCGCCGTGATGCGATACCGCTTCACCCCGATCGCGCGATGATAGACATGCCCGTATGCCAGCCCTTCCAAAACCAGATAGCCCATCACATCCGCGCCGAAGCGCTCCACCACGCCGCGCATCCCACGCAGGTCGCCCAGTCCCTCTTCGCCTACATTCGCCGCAAACCACACATCGTGTGTCAACTCGACGTTTCTCTCGCGCAGTGACCAGATGATCGCAAACAACGACGCAACGCCAAGCGAATTATCCCCGATACCCGGACCAAAGATGCGCTGCGCTTCATTCCTAATCTGCAAGTTGACACTCGCCGGAAACACGGTGTCCAAGTGGGCCGATACGATCAACGCCTTTGCCTTTTTCTGTCTCCCCGGCAATCTTGCAAAAACGTTCCCCAGCGAATCCATCGAAACATCCCTAAGCTTTTCATTTACGAACAGTCCGCGCACGAATTCCCCGCGCGGACCTTCGTGAAAGGTTGGCGCGGGAATCTGCTGGATCTGTATGGTCAGGTCAATGAGACGGGGTATGATGGTCATCTGTTAGATCTCCCTTGCCATTTCCTTTAATGCCTGCAAACGCGCATCCGCGAGCCCGGGCATGACATCCAACGGATAAAAGGGACCTGTGCCCTCTATTTTAAGGGAAGCGGAGACATTGCCGTACATGGCTGCCATCAACGGGTCATTCGTCCTTTGCATGCCTCCAAGAAACCCGCCACAGAAGGCATCCCCCACTCCTGTTGGGTCTGCAACGCGCGATGAATACGCGGGAATTTCAAAACGCTGGTTCGTGTCAGCCTTGTACACGTATTGTCCCAGCGCCCCGCGTTTAATGACGATAATATGCGGTCCATAATCGCTGATGCGGCGTGCCATTTCCCACAGGTCGTTGGTTTCACCCCAGAAAAGCGAGCGCAATTCATCCTCCGAGGGTAGGAACGCCGTCAGTCCTTGCAGAACAACCCGCAGGTCACGCCAGAAGCGGGGTTTCATGTAGACAGGGTCCGGGTCCAGGCATACGGTCTGATTTGAGCTGCCCTTGAACAAGGTCACCATCTGGCTCTGGCTTGTAAAGTCAAAGGGGCAAATATGCGCCCAGTGAATTTCACGAAAGTCTTTCGGCACATCCAATGCCGCCGGTGAGAGCGGATCGAGGTCACGCAGTGTCTTGTTTGCATCGTCAGGATGCTGGTAATTCAGCAGGGACTTTGGGAAGGTCAATTGCCGGCGCGCAAAGTGTGAGACGGCGCTGGAATGACTGCGTTCGTTCTTATCGGTATATGCAATGAAACTTCGCAGGTCGGCATGTTTCAAGTCAGGGTGGATGCGAATTCCACGAATATCAAAACCGTGTTTTTCAAGGTCGTTCAACCATTCGCGCGGATATTCATTGTCCACACGGGCGATCAACCCAATGGATGAATCCCATACAGCGAGTCCACCCGCGGCATATAACAGACTGCCGCCGGGCGCATCGAGGCGCGGGGTTCCGGTCCGCGGGAGAAGATATTCGCGGGTAAGTTTTCCGGCGATGGCGAAGGTTGGCATCATTGTCGTTAGTATACAAGGCGACGGTCGCTAATAAAAGTGACCGTCTCTTAAATTATCTTTTCATCCACGCCGGTTTCTTTGCGGCGACTTTCTTGAAAATGGGGCAATCCTTTTGGTGCGCGCCAGGCAGATACCCTGTGGACATAAGAAATTCATTCACTATCTCACCGCCGGTGAAGACGAATGTTTTCCGAAATAACTTCGTCCATTCATCTTTTGTGCGCGGGTGATGGGCATCCAGCCAATTTTTGAACGAGCCATACTCCTTTTGCAATTCAAGAACTTTCTGCGCGTTGACAATGGCAGCGTTGACCTTGAGCTGATTGCGGATGATGCCTGCGTCTTCCAACAGCCGTGCGCGGTCTTTTTCGGTGTATTTCGCCACTTTTTGGATGTTAAAATTGTGATACGCCTTGCGAAAGTTCTCCGCCTTTTTCAGGATGGTGATCCACGAAAGCCCAGCCTGGTTGATCTCAAGGACAAGACGCTCAAAAAGTTCATCGTCGTTCTGGAGCGGGAAACCGTACTGGGTATCGTGGTAATTTTTATTATACGTATCTTCGGGATGAGAATTACAATAGTCACAATATGTGGTCACAGGGTAATCTCCAGTAGGGGAAGCCAAAGTTCCATCCAATGTTCGGGATAATTCCAATGGCGTTTCGCGGCGATGGCGATTTGGGTGAGGACACCCGCGTGTTCGGGTTGGGTGCGGATGATTATTTAAGTACCTCCGCCTGCTTGGCCACGTCGTCGAAATGCAGCTGGTCGTGATATATGCCAATACGCAGCGTGACGATCAAATTGATCCAGCCGAATACAGGGTCAAAAAGATATAGGTTACCAAGGATATCTCCTTCTTTATCTTCGTAGAATTGGCGAATGTCGGAGTGTAGTCCGCGCAGTTCTGCTTTGAGCATCTCCAGCGAGACAGGTTTGCGGGTGTTAAAACGTGGTGTCCACAAAAATCCGACCCACTGCGGGAATCTCGGGTCACGGTACACATCTTCGATTTCGGTTGCATACTTGCGTGAACGGCGCAGACGTCCATACCAGCCAAACCATTCCCAAAGCCTTGTCACTGCTGGAAGAAACGATGCCATCAACAAATAATTGTGGTCGAGAATTTCGCCAATGCTCCACTCCTTCGGCGAAGGTCTCTGCCAAAGTTGCTCGTCGGTCAAGTCATCCAACATGGAGAGGACGGTTTCACGCTGGGAGTCCATGAGATCGAGGTAGGCCTTTATGATTTCACTTTTCATGGAAAACTACCTGCTCATATCCACGGCAACGGTGATCCCGGTCAACGCGCTGGCATGCTCAGGCAGTGCGGAAGCGATAAGGACATCCATTGTATTCATTCTAACTGTAACGGTCTTTGAGTTTCAAAATTGGAGTTTCAAACCATTTCCATGAAAGGATTGCCAGCAGGTACGAGAGACCAAACGTAAGGATGACTTCAGTGATGTAATAGAGGGTATCAGGCTCTCCGCCCACGGTCTCCAGCGCTATCAAGTCGGCAGAGACGAAAATGGGATAATGGTAAAGATATAAGCCATAGCTGATCTTGCCTATATGCCTAAGCCATGGATGTTCCAATACGGATTTTAGCGCAGACTTAGAAAAAATCGAGACATATAGCAAACTGGCAAAGAAAATGGACATCAAAGAGAACAGTACCAGATTAGACCGGGAGTTTCCCCATCCAGCCGGGACCCAATAGGCGTCATATCCGGTCCGCAATGCCAGGGCAACGATACCTATTCCTGAGAGTAGAAGAAGCCCGGCGCTCCAAGCGGACAATCGGCGCAGAGTTTGGGCGTTCCCCTCGCGAAGAATTATCGCAAGAAAAGAGCCTGCAGCCAGCGCATCGACCTGCGTGGGCAAAATCATGAATTGCAGGTTCGGGTTCTGCGTAAAAAACAGCAGGAATGTCCGTGACAGGAGGGCGAAAAAGAACAGAAAAATTGTCGCAATTTTCAGTTTTTTTACATCCAACGCATAGATGATCAGGGGCCAAAGAATGTAAAACTGCTCCTCAACGGCAAGCGACCAACTGTGATTGAACAACGCAGGGAATTGCACCCTCCAATTATTTACCGCCAGAAGATGATTCTGAATGTAAAGAACATAGTACCAAACATCTCCGATGCCCCAGCGAAAAATAAGGGCGATCACGATGACAGCCCCCAGCCCAAGGTAATAGACCGGGAATATCCTGATAAAACGCCGGGCATAAAAGTTGCGGAAGTAATGAGGGTTTGTCTTTGTATCCAGCAAGATTCCCGTAATCAGGAAACCTGAGATCACAAAAAAAAGCTGAACCCCAGCCCAGCCCATATTAAATCCGGGAATCTGCTGATGGAAAAGCATCACGCTCAGGATAGCAACAGCCCTGAGACCATCCAACTGAGGTATATATTTGGGAAGAACTGGCGTTTCGAATGTCGAAGATTTTTTCATTGCCTGTTATTTGAAATCTACTTTACTTCGCCTATCCAACCACTCGAATCTCTCTCGACATATCAGAGAGACTCTCGGCGCCATTTTCCGTTATCACCATATTATCTTCGATGCGTACGCCGTTGCGTCCCGTCAGATAAATCCCCGGCTCTACGGTGAATGCCATGCCTGGCTCGAGTAATTGCATATTATCGCCGCGCATATATGGCGCTTCATGCCCTTCCATGCCAATGCCGTGACCGGTACGATGCGTGAAGTATTTGCCATAGCCTGCCTTTTCGATCACATCACGCGCGGCTTTATCCACATCCGCGCAGGGGATGCCGGGCTTGGCGGCAGCGCGTCCTGCCGCATTCGCATCCTGCACGATCTGATGGATCTTTTCATATTCCTCATCCACTTCGCCTACCGCAAATGTGCGCGTCAGGTCAGAGATATATCCATCATACGCCGCACCCCAATCCACAACCAATAAATCGCCCGCCTGCAACTTCCGTTCGGTGGGAGAAGCGTGCGGATTTGCCGAATTCGGTCCGGCAGAGACGATCGGCGCGAAAGGGATTTCCGACTCAGAGCCATGCTTCAACAACTGCATGACCAACTCCGAAGACAATTCATGCTCGGTCATGCCGATTTGAATCTGCGGGATGACCGCTTCCAGCCCATCCTGTGCGATCTTCACCGCCTTGCGCATCGCTTCCACTTCGGCTTGATCCTTTTTCAAACGCAACTCTGACAAAACATTACTCGCATCAGGGAAATCTGCTTCGGGCGCGCCGGACTTGACATAACTATATTCCAACAGCCGCAGTTGACGCGGCTCGACGCCGATTCGCTTCCCATCCAGACCGAGCGCCTGCGCCGCCTTGCGAAAGGCATCATCCCACTCTGACGGATTCTCGCCATAGGAGATCGCCTGCACTTTGTAAGGGAACAGGTCCACTTTGGGTCTTTCGAGTTCGGGCAAAACCAGCACGGGGTCTTGATCCGCCGTGACGAACAACACAACGGGGCGTTCCATCAAATGGAAGTTCAATCCGCTGAGATATTTCAGCGTGGGACCCGGGTTGAGAATAACAGCATCCAGGTCCGAGGTCCGAAGTGAAGCGGTGAGTTTTTCGAGTCGTGTTTGGGTCATGGATCATCTCCTTGAAGTCCGAGTCTATCAGATTTCGGACATCTTTTATAATGTCTGCATGAGCGATGGATACAAAAAAACACTGGCAGCGGTGGCGTTCCTGATATGGAGCGCCGTCATCCTTTCAGCATTTTACATCACACAGCGACCGCTTTTCCTGCAAGTGTTCGAGGGAATGCTCGCGACATTTTGGGCAATTGCACTGACGATAATTTTGCTTCTCAATGCAATGGGAATCGGATTCTTTATTCTCAAACGCAGGCGCGTGGATGCCAGTCCGCATGAGCGGTTGATATTGGGAGCAGGTCTTGGCTTGGGCGTGCTGGGACTGATGGGATACGGGCTGGCGGCGTTCGGGGTTGCGGATGCGTTGATCCTGTTGGCAATTTTATTTGTGTTCTCGATCTGGTTCTTTGTTTCAAAAAAAAACCTGGAGATTTGGGGAGACCTGCGTTCCCTCATCCGCTCATTTCAATCTGGCAGGGACGAAGTTCCCGCATGGCTTCCGCCAGCTTTATTCATCGCCGCTCTGCTTGGATTTTTCTTCGCGCTCCTGCCACCCGCCGAAGGGTTCGACGGCTTGTTCTATCATCTCACACTGCCCGAACGCTTGCTGGCGGATAAACAGATTCTTCCATATACCATCCCGCAGTTTTGGTTTCCGAGTTTGATGGAAGGGAATTTCATCTGGGCGCTCGGCTTGGGAAGCGAACGCACCGCGCAATTGATCCATTGGTCGTTTTCAATTCTCACGCTTGCGCTGGTTTGGGAATGGTCGCGCAACGCATTGGGAAGCAAACCCGCGTGGTGGTCGCTGGCGGTTCTCGTCTCCATGCCGTCCCTGCCGTGGCTTGCATCCTGGGCATACAACGATTTCGCGCTCGTCTTTTATGGGCTGGCGGCGCTGTACGCGATTTGGAAATGGGAAGGCACGGATGCATGGCTCTTCATCGGCGGCGCGTTCGCGGGCATGGCGATGGGCATCAAATACACCAGTTTCACCCTGCCCGTTTTCTGCGTCATCTTGATCTTCCTGTTTGTAAAAAACTTCCGCGCGCGCATCACAGCCATCCTCTATTTCTCCCTGACCGCCATTGTCATCGCATCGCCGTGGTACTTCCGCAACTGGCTCGTCATGGGCAATCCGTTCTATCCGTTCGTGTTCGGCGGGCACGGCTGGGACGCCTTCCTCGCGGAATGGTATTCGGGCGGCGGCACAGGCATCGGCTGGAACATCATCGAACTCATCCTGCTTCCGCTCAACACCATGCTCGGCCACCGCGACCAGAATTTTTTCGACGGACGTATCGGTCCGCTTTTCCTCCTGTTTCTGCCGTTCGCGCTTTGGGCGCTCTGGCGAAAACGCCGCGATCCGCAGCGCAGGATGTTATTCATCCTGTTCGGCTTTGCCCTGCTCAATGCCATCGTCTGGACTTTTGGCGTGATTCAGACGAGTCACTTGTGGCAGTCCCGCCTGTTGCTGCCGGGACTCGTCCCGTTTGCCATTTTAATTGGATTGGGAATCGCGCTTCTTCCCGACCTCGACCTGCCTCAACTTCGAGTGAGTTTCATCTCCGCTGTGATTCTGGGACTCGTCATCGTGCTGACACTGGTCGACAATTCCCTCAGCCTGATCGCCCGCAGACCATTGCAGAACGCCTTTGGCATGGAACCGCGCCAGTCACACTTCCAACGCTGGCAGCCGCGCTACGCATCCGCGCTGACGTTGGTGGAGTCAACACCGCCCGATTCGTTTGTATATTTCATTTTCGAGCCGCGCAGTTACAACATGCCGCGTAAAGTCCAGCCGGATGCGATCAACAGCAATCTTGCACATGATTTTTATTTATATGGGGATGCGGAAACGATCCATGCAGATTGGATATCCAAAGGCTACACCCACGTTCTTGTTTATACGACCATGCTGGATGAAGATTTTTCAAGTCAATTCAACCAACTCGTTCCCTTCATGCAACTGGAAATGGAAGATGGAAGTTTCAGACTGTATTCCATTCAACCGTAAACATGATGCAAGGATCACGCCAGCAAGCTGGCTGACTCCATAATTTTCCTAATTCACTTTGTGCTTGATTTTTGAAAAAAGATACAGGATCCAATCCACGACGATGGGGAAGAGCAGGTCAAAGGTCGTGATGATGCGAAACCACCACGGGATGACCAGACTCCGCCGCGGACGTTTGGCTACGTCAACGACGCGCTTGGCGACGTATTCCGAACTCATGCGGATATTGATCTTATTGCGGAAGGAACCGTATGCCTTATTCTTTCCGATATGCCGCCCAAACTCCGTGGTGGCGGGACCGGGATAAATACCGCTGACCTTGATGCCAAACGGAGCAACCTCGCGGCGCAACGCATCGGTGAAGGCGCGCGCGCCATATTTGCTGGCGGAATAACTGCTGATGAGCGTCGGGGAGATCAGCCCTGCCACCGAGATCATGTTGATGATGTGTCCTTCGCGGCGTTCGATCATGTGCGGAAGCACCATGCGGGTGACCTGCATCATGCCGATCAGGTTGACGCGGATGAGCATGTCGATGTCGCGTTCGATGGAATGTTCCTCGAACCATGCCACCCTGCCGATGCCCGCATTATTGAAGAGGATGTCGATGTGACCGTATAAATCCAGCGCGGATTTGACCATGTTGTCGATGTCGTCGGGGTTGACGATGTCCATCGGGACAGCGATGGCTTCCCCGCCTTCGTCCTGAATACGGGAGGCGAGCGTTTGCAGGCGGTCAATGCGGCGGGCGGCAAGCACCAGTTTACAGCCTTCGGCGGCGAAAAACCAGGCGGCGTCCTCGCCAAAACCGGAGGACGCGCCCGTAATGAGAACGACTTTATCTTCGAGCGGGATGGGGAAAATGTTCATGGCGCGGCAATTGTAAAACGAAAAACGAAAAACGCTCCATGACAATTACGTTTTTGATGGGAATCTCTTCGTTTCTTTCGAGAAGTAGTCATCGTTATAAAAATGCCCCTTAAGTACTGGACAGCATGTTGAAAAAAAAAAAAGAGAGTTGGGGTAAAATGTTTTTACCCAGCGAAGGGAGAGCAGATTATGAATCCTGGAAACAAAATCTCGGTTCTGATTTTTGATGACGAGTCTATCAACTTAACTGAGACATCATCGGCGCTTTCCCAAGACAACGACATCGAAACCGTCGGACACGCCGCAAATGAGCATGATCTATATTCATTAACAACCTCACGAAAGCCGAATGTAATTCTCTTTACCCCAACCGCTCTTGGCTCCGATCCCTTTATTTTAATAGCATGGATCACCCAAAGCCATCCAGGCATTAAAGTGATTCTTGTCGCATCCGCTGAACGGAGCGACCACCTGGCTCGCGCCATGGACGCCGGGGCAGTGGGTTATATTCACAAGGACGAGTTGGTGGATATACTTGCGAATGCTGTCCACCGGGCTGCAAGAGGGGATATCCTTTTTACAACCACTCAATATGAACTGGCGCAAAAATGGAAGCAGGATGTGGGACACAAGCTCTCTCAACTGACACCGCGGGAGTTTGAAATATTAATTCTGTTGGCAAAAGGAAGGGGCAATCAGGAAATTGCCCAATCCTTGGGCATATCCGCAAAGACTGCCGCCTACCATGTCAGTAACCTCCTTTCCAAGTTACAGGTAAAATCGCGCCAGGAAGCGGCGGTTTGGGCGGTCAAGCACTTGTCTGATAACCTCGAATAATTCCCAGGTTAAAGACTGGTAATTTTACTGGGGACAAAAGAAAAGGAGGGGAATAAACTTTCAAGCACTGTTAGACAGGCGCAAGTTCAATCATTCATAACTTCAGAAAGGAGTTTGATATGAATACGAGAAAGTCCATTAAACTCGGCTTATCAATACTAACTGTATTGGGTTTACTGCTCGTAACTGCTACTAACGCCATGGCTGGAGACGAAAATGACAACGAACCAAACGATTATGTTGGGCAAGAAAGCACTACTATATCAGACGTAATTCCTCGTCTTAAGCCAAGCAAACAGGGAATTCAACCCAACGCAACCAATCCCGTACCAGGAGGAGGCTACGCTACTGCCCAAGCTACACTTGCCTGGGCTGCAGCGCGAATGGATGGTATAGCAGTAACCAGCCTGAGTTCCAGCGTTACAGGCACATTTAGCTTGTGTGCCACAGCAACACAGGTGTACAAAAACGGTATGCCAAAAGGCGGTGCTGGACAGGTTTGCGGCGCTCGTACAGGAGGTGGAAGCGTTCAATCCAAAAAAAGTGTATATGAATATGTGTTTGGCAACACTTGGCGTTTAGACACAAACCATGCAGTGACTGCATCAGGGTATAGTTGGTACCCAAGTTTGACCATATACGCCACCCCATAGATATATTCATATCTTGCGCCTGTTATAAATAGTCCGATGTATAAAAAAATAATTAATATACTTACAAACATTGTTGTTATTTCGACTATCCTAGGTTGTCAATCCCAGAAAATTGGAGCGACTCCATCCAACATTGATTGGGATACCCTACAAATTACGCCTCAAGCAGAAAATTCACTATGTTGGGATTTGTCACTTATAGAAAAGCCGCCCGCTTGGGAAGAGATTAAACAGAGTTTTCAATCTGGGCTTTTGATGGGAATCTCCCAAGAAGATATTTCAGGAGCAAAAGAGATAGGATATCAAACTTATACAATCGAACCTAATCAATCTACGGAAGTGAAACTTCGTCTATGGTATCCAGGACAAAATACAGATCCGGCTGCGATAAGGTTCTTCGCCCTGTTGAATGAAAAACAACTACAAAATGTATTCCCGTCAAATCAATATTACAAGGATGTGATTATTCCCGCCGGGACCGAAACCACGGTGACATTATACCTTCCCCCTTTAGCCGCTGGGATATATGACTTTATTATTATCGGCATTCCATATATCGAAAATTATCCCACCCCAGAAGGGATTGTAAAGGTGTTGAACCACCGCATCTCCTTAATTGCAGGGGCACCACCATCCACCCCATTCAGGCAAATCAGTTTTTCTGATTTACCCCCTGATGGCTTAATCTCAAAAGGTGATCCAAAAATTAGTCTTTCCCTGACATTGGCAGATGATTCTATTGAAACTTGGAATTGGCCAGAACAATGGCTTACAACCAAACCAGGTGTCCCTCTCAAATTTTCCATGTTGACAGGACATGAAGATGTAACGAATCTTGACGCTCCGCATATTAACAAATTGGATTCATCATTCTTTTCCCTACTGCTTTTTTTTGACTACCAACAAATTGAGATTGCGCCAAACCAGACAACGATCTATGGGAAAGTGAATAAAAACATTGCGTATGCACGTACGTCGGTCGAAATTATTTTAACTTCATCTGGAAAACACCAAATTCTTGCCTTACGAATAAATTCTCCAGGTGTTCCAATGTGCATATTACGTCCCCCGCCTGGCGGGCGCATTTTACCGTTTGATGTTACAGGTATATTGGTAGGAGTTAATGTAGTATCTCCAGAAGATTAGGTTAATCAGAATCTCACCCATGTGTCTGCCGGGGATGAGCTTCAGTTCAGATTTAGTAGTCTTGGGCATCCAAGCACTTGTCTGACGACCTCGAATAATTCCCAGGTGAAAGACTGGTAATTCTCCCAGTGACAAAACAGCTTACGCCTTGTAAGATTTTTGTGTGAAAACCTGATAAACCACAAAAGGAGAAAAGCACAATGAAATCAAGAGCGTTGAGAATTCTAATTATCTTGACATTGACTTTTACATGGCTGGGGTATCGGGCAACACCGGCTTACGCGCTTTGTTCAGGGTCGGGGTGTAATGGGCTAAACCCAAACACAATGGGATGCGGAGCCGATGCTGTTACATCGGGGAGTGTAAAAATACTATCGGATGGTGGAGCAAATCAAAGTTTCGTGGAAACCCGCAAATCATCTGCTTGTGATGCAAAGTGGGCAAGAGCCACCAATAAATCAGGTGGTGCAAGGTATGCAGCCGCCAGTTTGAGATATGGTTGCAGCGACTATTGTTACAGCCGCGATGTATCATCACCCGGTACGATCAGCAATAACAGCCAGGTATTTACGCCCATGCAGGGGTACATTGCCACTCCAACGAGATCATGCGGCATCGTTTCTACATCTGGACCAATTCAACCGCCAATTACAATCTCAAGCACACGATGTACGGGCGTGAACTAACAAGTGAAAAAGAAAAGGACGTATAAATGTTTACGAAAACCAAAGTCTCCATTGCCGTTATTGCATTCTTTGCAATGACTGCCATCGCATCCATCGTCTGGTACGCATCGAGACCACAAGGGCAGGCAAGCGCTGGAAACCCCATCAATGTCTTCCAGAAAAGCAATCCAATAACCGAGAATCCTGTATCAAGTGATCAGAGCGGATATCCGTTTTCCTCTACAGTGAACGAGACAACTGTCAGCGTCGAATTCGCCCGAATCATCGAAAGCGGCGTCGAAATTGGCGTATGTTATCCCACCCCGGATGCCGGAGACTGGTATCCAACGCCCGGAAGCATCACTTTTGGCACGAATGAGGTTCATCCGGACGAGTTTGAATTTACCAGCGAGAATAAAGCCGATGGCGCAAATCCCGGCACGCGCTGTGTAACCATACGCTATCAGGTTGAGGATGTTGAGAGCATAAAAACACCGATCAAATTCACATTGCTGGGTTTCTGGGCGGTTCCAAGAGAAGGCTCGCCCTGTGCGGACTTCCAGACAAGGTTCGATACAAACTGGAAAGCCAGAACCGCAACGTTAACTGCAACATGCACTGAAAATGAAAACGGCGATATTTCCACAACGCTTCTTTCCCACGACACATCCATTACCTCTGAAGAAGCTCAGGCGCTGCTGGATGAAATCGTCAAAGGTGAAGTAAATGGACCCTGGGAGTTCACAATTGCAGAATTAACAAAATAAAAGGACTGTAAAAAGAAAGCCCATTACAGAAGCAATTTCTGTAATGGGCTTTCTTTTTGGTTGAACTATTCTTCCTCTTGCTGAGTCTCTT
>CAYPHR010000019.1:0-22566 GCA_964410375.1 uncultured Anaerolinea sp.
TGGCCGACCTTCGACCCGGCGAGACTGTCCTCGATCTCGGTTCGGGCGAGAAGAGATGCACGACCACGTCGCCGAAATCCACCACCACCCAGCCGTCGCGGGAAAGTCCCTGCTTTTTGCCCTTCTTCTTATATTTCTTGCGGATGTCGTCCATGGCGGCGCTGGCGAGCGCATCCAACATGCGGTCGCTGGAGCCGGTGCAGATGACGAAATAGTCGGTGAACGAAACGATGTCTTTCAAGTCCAACAGGACGATGTCTTCCCCTTTTTTATCTTCAAGGGAGTTTACGATTTCACGAGCGAGTTCAAGTGCGTTCAGATGTCACCTCATGGGTTTTGATTATTTGGATAGCGGCGCGGAAAACAATTTGGTGTACAGCGAGCCTTCGGGGCGCAGTTCGCTTTTGTAGAGATGCACCGCGTCCACGCGCGCGGAGCCGATATTGCCGATCTGGATGCCGTTCAGGGCGGCGCTGATCTTTTGCAGGTCGCGCGGATCGATGCCCTGACGGACACGTCCCAGCGTGAGATGCGGGGAGAAGGGACGCGCCTCTTTTTCGTAGCCGAGGCGGGCTGCCCCTGTCTCGATAGTTTTCTGCAGGGACGCCAGGTCCGCGGGGGCGTGGACCCCAGCCCAGAGCACGCGAGGCAGTTTCGAGTTTGGGAACGAGCCGATGCCGCCGATCTGCATGTCGAACGGTTGATGAGAGTCTGCGGTTTGGTGGAGCAGTTGTTTGAGAAAATCCATGTGCGAGGCGGCAATATTCCCAAGGAATTTTAAGGTCAAATGGATGTTTTGCGGGGGAATCCAACGGACGAGTCCGTCTCCCGCCGCCTGGCGCAGGCGGGAAGTTTGTTTTTCGATCGCATCCTGAAAGGGTTGGGGGAGGTCGATGGCAATGAAGGCGCGCAGTTGATTCATGCAGAATGGTTGTTAATGACTTTTTCCACAGCCTGTTTGAGATCCTGGAAACCGACGGGTTTGGTGAGGTAGATCGATGCGCCTGCCTCGATGCCGTTCTTGATGTCGCTGGGCATGCTCTTGGCGGAGACGACGATGACGGGAATATGGGCGAGTTCGGGTTCGCGGCGCATGTAGCGCAGGACTTCCAGCCCGGAAATATCGGGCATCATGATGTCGAGCAGGATCAGGTCGGGTTTTTCCTGTACGATGATGGGGATCGCGGGCGCGCTGGAGAACATTTTGATGACGCGGAAACCGTTGACGCGCATCATTTCCGCGAACAACTCGGCGGCGTCCGTTTCATCTTCGATGATCATGACCGTTTTCTGGGTGGATGTCATTGGTATAAAAATAGCATAAAGCAGGTGAATTGGCAAGGGACGATCGGTTGGATGCCGGGTTCGTAAGAATTCCAACAGCCTGCCAGTCTAATCACAAGATACCGGAGGAACGATGACAGAATTGGACG
This sequence comes from uncultured Anaerolinea sp., assembly GCA_964410375.1. Lineage (GTDB taxonomy): Bacteria > Chloroflexota > Anaerolineae > Anaerolineales > Villigracilaceae > Villigracilis. The sequence continues at coordinate 1,434 of CAYPHR010000019.1, forward strand.
CTTTTCGCGCGGAGAAGGATGCGCTTTTCGGCGGTCACCCGCAAAGCCCGCTGACCAGCGAGCAAAAAAAGAACTTTCAGGGGTTGAGTTACTTTCCAGAGGACGAGTCCCTGCGCCTTGAAGTCAAGGTGGATGAATTCCCTGAAAAAGAACGCTTTGAGATGCAAACCTCCACGGGCGATGTGCAGGTATATGAAAAGTTTGGAAAATTTAAATTTACGGTGGATGGGGACGAGGCGGAGTTGACGATCTACCGCAGTCCGCATGGATTTTTCCTGCCGTTCGTCGATTCGCTGGCGGGCAGGGAGACGTATCCTGCCGGGCGTTATCTCGAACCCGAGCCTTTGCCGGGCAGCCGCTTCTTCGTGGACTTCAACCTGGCATACAACCCATACTGCGCCTACAACGAGATGTGGTCCTGCCCGATCACCCCGGCGGAGAACCGTTTGAAGGTGGCGATCCGCGCGGGCGAGAAGTTATTCCACGCAGAATGAAAAAGGACGGGCGATCGCCCGTCCTTTTTTTAGTTTTCGCTTGTATGTTCCAGTACGGTCAGCAGCGCCTCGTACTCTTCACAGCAATCGGGGCACATATCCAGATGTTCGCGGATGAGCGGGGCGATCTTGTCCGCTTCGTGGGTTTGAACTTCCTTCTCGACGAATTCATCGAGACGGGCATGGATCTCGCCGCAGGATAATTCCTCAGCGCGCGCCTGCTCAAGGATATTCAAGAACTTGAGTACGACCTCATCGGTCAGTTCCGGTTGCGGGTTAAATTTGTTGCGGATGCGTTGGATAAAGCGTTTTATGTTCATTCTGAAAATTGAGACGATTAACCAAATATTAATCTTACTTGGCTTCGAAGGCAACCAGCAGATCCTGCGGGGTGAGGTCTTCGAGGGCGAGTCGTTTCTTCAGGCGCAGACGGGCGTCATGCAGGAGTTTGTAGAGCGCGTTGCGGTTGGTCTTCATGCGTTTGGCGGCTTCCTCCATGGGAACGTCCTGTAAACCGAGCAGGACGAGCGCTTCCCGCTGTTTGGGGGTCAGTTCCTCTTCCAGAATGCGCCGCACGCGTGTGAGCATGTCCTTGCGCTCTGCCGCGGTTTCAGGGGAGGCTTGCGGATCAGCAAGCAAGCCGGGGGGAGGAGGAGCGTCCTCGTTTTCGGTCAATTCGTCGAGGGAGGCGTCGCGCCAGCGTTTGCGGCGCAGTTCGGTCAGGGCGATCCGGATGGCGATCTTGTGCACCCAGGTGGTGAAGAGACTGCGCCCCTCGAACGTGTCGAGTTGATCGAGCACGCGCAGGAGGGTTTCCTGCGTGACTTCCTCCACCAGCGGTTGAAAGAGCGGATCGTCAGATGCGAGCCAGCGTGACAGGGCATAGGGCAAGCCTTTTTGGATGATCTCACGCAAGTCGTGCAGCGCCTCATCATGGACCGTGCCATTGCTCCTTAGGTCAGCGAGCCAGGTTTCGTTGGTTCGATTTGTCATACACCTTGATTATAAGGGGGAATTCGGACGGATTTGGAACTCTTACGAATTTTTGAGATATTTTGATAGTACTTTTTGTGGAAATTGCAACAAAAACCGTCTTTTGGCGGTCTTTTGTTGCGAAGCGCAGCACTCGAACCCCATGCAACAAAAAACGAGCCGGTCAAGGCTCGTCACTTGTGGGCGCACATCGCGCAGCACTCGAACCCCATAAAACAAAAAACGAGCCGGTCAAGGCTCGTCACTTGTGGGCGCACAGGGACTCGAACCCCGGACCTCATGTGTGTGATACATGCGCTCTAACCAACTGAGCTATGCGCCCAACGAAGCGTGCGGGATTATAGTACAGCCTTCCCGCTTTGACAAGTATTAAGGCGGTGGTAAATAATCCCAGGGATTGACCTTCGCTCCAGCCATCAACTCGAAGTGCAGATGCGCGCCGGACGACCGTCCTGTCGAGCCGACTGCGCCGATGACCTCGCCCTGTCCCACGCTTTGTCCGCAGCCAACGTTGATGGCGCTCAAGTGCGCATACAGCGTTTGAAAACCGTTGCCGTGGTCCACCATGATCATGTTGCCATAGCCGTAATCATTCCAGCCGGAATACACGATCACGCCCGCATCGGATGCGTACACCGCCTCGCCCGTATTGCCTGCAAAGTCGAGCCCGAAGTGATTGGTCTGCGGGGAAAAGTCGAAGCCGGAAAGATAGCGTTTGTTGGTCGGGAAGACGAAATATCCGTAGCCCACAGCGCCGCCGCTGACCGGGGAACAGGCACCAGCCCCAAGTACGCGGGCGGAGGCGGGGTTTTCACGCGTCACGCCCAGAGGCGCGCTCCAACTCACAAAATCACGTTTCCCGCCGGGGATGATCAGCCACGTCCCGGGGCGGATATTCGCATTTTCATAATCGCCGACGGTGTCTTTGTCAATGTTATTGCCGGGGAATTCAATGACATCTGCGGCGGTTACGCCGTAGAATTTTGCCCACTCCCCAAACGGGATGCCGCCGAGCCACTCCCAGTACACCCCGTCCACCGGCAGTATGTTCAATTGCTGACCGGGTTGCAGCGAGTGCGGCGAGTCCAGCAGAACGGTATAGTTTCCCCACAGGATGGTCTGCGGTTGCAGCCCGAACTTGTCTGCAATACCAAAAACCGTGTCGCCGTCCTGCACGGTGTATATGGTCATTTCCTGACGCGGACGCGACGGGATATTGGTGCGGATCTGCGCGGAGCGGGAAATGCCTTGAATGGCAGGAAGATTGACGGCTTGGGTGTCGTTGGTCTCCGCAAGCGCGCTCACTGCCGGACCCGCAGCCTGATCTGCCGAAACGGACGGATTCTGACGCTGATAAAACGCCTGCACAAGCAGGATCACTCCCGCGATGGCGGCGACAGAAAATAAGTTGGTTCCGGTCCGTAAAAGGGACTCGCCCAGTCCCATTTCAACGAGGAAATTCATTCCTCTTGAGAAAATACTTTGTCTTGTAACGGGCGCGTCGGTTGTCTTTTTTTGCCCCGAACTTTCTGGCGCGGGAGCGTCTTCCTTGAATTCGTTTTGCATGGTTTCATCATAACATGGGCAAAATTTCAGCGTCAAGTTGGGGAATCGAACACTTAGCCTGCCTTAAGCCGAAATGCCCGCATTTTGCCTGAAAAACAGGCGTACAAGCGCAATTCCCAGCAGGCAGACCACTCCGCCTGCCACGATCGCGGTGGGAACATCCCACTGTTGGGCGACCCATCCCACCACGATGCTGCCGAACGGGGCAACGCCCTGCAGCGCCCAAAAATACACGCTGAAAACCCGTCCGCGTAATTCGTTCGGCACGCGGATCTGGATCGTGGTGTTCATCGAGATCAATTGTGTCACCGTGCCCCAACCGATGAACACCAACAGGATGAGCGCCAGCATTGTGTTCGTGGTCATGCCGAGCAGGATGACGGGGATAATGAACAATATCTGCCCCCACAGCAAAGTCTTGTTTTTGTCCGCCGAGCTGAAGTAGGTCATCATGAACGCGGCGGTCACTGCGCCCACGCCTTGCGCCGTGTAAAGGCTGCTGGTGCGTGCGGCGATGATGGCTTCCGTATCCGTCACCGCTTGCAGGATGTCGCGCGCGACGGCGGGAATCTGTTGAAGGAGCGGCACGCCGAAAAATCCCAGCAGAGACGACATCAAAATGGCGGACAAGACGATGCTGTTTGAGCGGATGTATGTGATGCCTTGATTGAAATCGTTGCGCATTCCCAGCGATTTGTTCGCTTCATTCCCGACCTTGAACCTGGTCTGTGCGGCGAACAACCCGGCAATGACGAAGACGAAACTGATGCCATTTGTCAGGAAGACGCTGCCTTCGGTGCCCGTGGCGGAGATCAGCCACGCCGCCCCCAGCGGACCGAGAATCCGCCCGAGGTTGAAGGCGGTGGTTTGCAGGGCGATGGCGCTTGGAAGCGCTTCCTTGCCTGCCAGTTCGATCAGCATTGCCTGACGGGCAGTCACCTCCACTGCCACGGCGGAGCCATAGAGGAATGCCAGCATCGCGATCTGCCAGATCTGGATGTTGCCTGTGAAAGCGAGGAACGCCAGTCCGAACGCCTGTATGGACATGACCGCCTGAAGAATGATGACGGTTTTTCGTTTGTCCCAGCGTTCGATCAGCACGCCTGCTGGCAGGGCGAAGAGCAAGGTCGGCAGGGTGTTCGCGAAGCCAATCAGTCCCAGATCAAGCGGGCGACCTGAGATGCGGTAGGCGAGATACGGCAGGGCAGTGGCTTGTGCCCATGTGCCGATCACGGAGATGAATTGACCGGTGAGGAAGATGACGAAGTCGCGTGAAGCAAGTGCAGGGAAGCGGTTGGTGATCCAAAATTTGGTGTTTTGCATTGAGGGGTTTTGACGTGTGCTTTCGTGTATCAGGGATATATTCGGAGTTTACGACAGGGGAACGACACATTCGGGGCGGTCATTGCCGGGCTTGTTGACCAGGGTGGAGACTGGATAAGCGGACATCCTGTCAGCGGGGAAGGGTTTGATGAGGTGAAGCAGGTTATCGGGAGTCTGAGGCGCGGGATCCAGCCAGCGGTCGTAATCCTGTGCATCCAATATGACCGGCATGCGGTTATGCAGGGTGCTCATTAATTCATTCGGCTCGGTGGTGATGATGGTGCAGGTGCGGACGGTGCTGCCGTCGGGGGAGTTCCATTCATCCCACAGACCGGCGAGGGCGAACGGCTGGCGGTCCTTCATGTGGATGAAGTACGGTGTTTTTGTTTTTTCGCCGGGCTGTGCCTTCCATTCATAGAAGCCGTCGGCGGGGATGATGCAGCGTTTGTATTTGAAACTTCCGCGAAAGGATGGTTTCTCTGCGATGGTTTCGCCGCGCGCGTTGATGAGTTTGTTGCCGATGCTGGGGTCTTTTGCCCAGGATGGGATCAAGCCCCACATGAAGAAATCCGCTGAATTCTTTGCGTCGTTCGGGATGGCGAGCACGGGTTGTGTCGGAGCGATGTTGAAGCGCGGTGCGAATTGTGTTGGAAAGGTGTAATTTTCAAAGGCTTCTTTTAGTTCAGCGGGGTTGACGGTGAGGGTAAATCGTCCGCACATGAGAGTCTCCTTGATCTGTTTCGTTATTCTGATTGTTCGATCGTGAAATAGAAAGTGGAACCTTTGCCGGGCTGGGATTCGACCCAGATCCTTCCGCCGTGTACTTCGATAATGCGTTTGACGATGGTCAGCCCGACGCCCGAGCCGTGGGTGCTGGTATCCAATTTGTTGAACAAGCCGAAGATACGCTCGCTGAATTGCGGGTCGATACCGATGCCATTATCCTGCACGAAGAAAGTTGGGATGCTTTGTTCATTTCTGATCGAGCCGATGCGGATGCGCGGATGAGGCTGGTCGCCCATGAATTTAACGGCATTATCCAACAGGTTTTGTATGACTTCCACAAGGCGGATATGGTCGCCGCGCACTTTGCAGCCTTCGTCCACGAATTCGACCTCCACTCCGCGGGCTTTGATCTGTCCATCCACCATGGCGAGCGCCTCGCGGACCACCTCGCCGAACTGGATCTCGACAGGTTCGTTCATGAGCCTGCCGATGCGCGACAGTTCGAGGAGGTCTTTTAGGAGATTTTGCATCTTGTCAACGGCTTGCCGGATGCGCTCGAGGTCGGTCTGGAATTTATCGAAATTCCCTGCGCGGGCGTCTTTTTCCAGATAGCTAAGGAACCCATTGATGGTCACCAGCGGCGATTTCAGATCGTGTGAAACGGTGTAGGTAAAACGCTCCAGTTCGGCGTTCTTCGCTTCCAGTTCGGAGATGAGGCGTTCGCGTTCGATCTCAGCGAGTTTGCGTTCGGTGATCTCGCGGGCAATGCCCGTGGTGCCGATCACCTGTCCCTGCGTATTGAAGATGGGTGTTTTTATGGTCTCGACCCAGTATTCCCTGCCGGTTTTGTCGCGTTGAAATTCTTCGACCTGCCTGCGCTTTCCGCTTTCGAGCACTTCGCGATCATCTTTGCGGTATATGTCGGCAAATTTCTTTTCCCAGATGTCGTAATCTGTTTTGCCGATGATGTCTTCCATTTTCATGCCGCTGATTTTTACATATTGTTCGTTGACCGCGATATACACACTGTCCAGATCCTTGAGCCATGCCATATCCGGGATATTATCAAGGATGGCGGATTGCTGCAGGAGCGTCTCCTTGATCAGTGCTTCCGCTTCCTTCTGACCGGTAATATCCTGCACTGCGCCGACGATGCCAACAAGGCGGTTTTCCTTTTCGCTCCAAATGGGATGCGCAAAGACGCGTTCCCAGCGAATGGACCCGTCCTTGGCAAATGTGCGAATTTCCGAACTGACCACTTCGCGGTTGTTGAGCAGATTTTGCATATCTGCCGCATCCTTTTCGAGATCGTCGGGATGGATGTGTGCATACCATCCGCCCTTTTGGATGTATTCTTCAGGCGAATAACCGGTCATTTTCTCGAATGCGCCGCCCAGCCAGACCAATTCTACGTTGCCGTTTTCATCCACGCTGCTTTCAAAGGTGTAATCGGAGCTGACCTTCGAGATCAACTTGAACTTTTCCTCGCTGCGATGCGCCCGCTCCAGCGCCCTTTGGATCGTCCGCGCTGACAGATACTGCAAGACCGCTCCCATCGGGAAAATGGCGAGACTGACCACCCATGTCATAAAAGCGGGGCGGGCGATGCCCGCATTGATCAAGCCATTCTGCTCGGCATACAACAGGAATAGTCCCGAAACCAGCGAAAGGACCGTCATGCCCAGCGCAGCGCCTCCGCCCAGCAGAATGCCGGTGATAACGATCACAAGCGGATATCCCAGCAGATAGGATTCGCCTTGCACACCGACACCCGTGTAAGCGGATACTGTGAAGAAAAGCCAGAACGCTGTCACCTGCAAATAGGATGCCGCACGCACATGTCCGCGCCGCAGCAGGATCAGAAGAAACAAGTTGATCGCTTCGCTGATCCCGCCTTGCGCCAAAGCTCGAGCCGTATTGTCCGGCGAAAAGGTCAACGTATATAGAATATAAGGCGCGGGGACGATGATCAATCCCCATAAAATGATATTTAACAAATATGCTTGATGGGATTTATGTTCATCTTCAAACACCGGCGGCTTGAAGAAATTTCCAATGGAATTCAACATGATTCGTTCACTTTCTTAATTTTCTGGAATCCCCATCACGCATCGTGATACCAATGGCATCCAAATGTTCAAGCAGTGCCTGCACATATTTCCTGGTAGTGTCCAGCAGGTCACGCACTTCGGCGAGCGTTACCTGTCCTTTTTGCTCGATTGCCGATCTGACCTTCTCCGTCATCTCGTCATAATCCTTTTTGCGGAAGATGACATCCTGTGAAACGCTGACCAGTTCTCCCAGTTCGATCAACGCGCCGACGACTTCCTCGCCGGCCTCCGTCTGACATTCCTTGACGCTCGGTGTGGCATATGGATTCTTCTCGAACTTCCGCATCAATTCACGGACTTTGGCTTGCTCCTGTCCATTGAACCGGATCTCATGCCCCGGCATGGATACCGCTCCGCGCTGGTCGTGCAAAGTTTGGTTCGCAACTAACAGCGAGAGGGCGGCATTGAAAACCTTTGGTGCGAGCTTAAGTTTGCTCTTCAATTCCTCGCGCGGCATGCCCCTCCGCAGCGGGAGTTGTTTGTGATGCGCCTCCACGAGTTGCATGATCTTTTCGCGTAGGGCATTCCATTGCGGGAGCGCGACGACGAGCATGTCGCTTTGCGGGGTTGGGTTTCCATCCTCCAGCGGGACAAGCCTGCCGCTTTCGAGCAATTCTTTCAGAGCGGATTCCGCCGCCCCAGCCTCCAGCCGTGATTTTGCAACCACTTCGCGGATCGGTGCGGCGTTCAAGGCAAGCATCGCCTCGAACAACACGTCTGCGGGAGAGCCTTGCGCCAGCGCTTCCAATGACTTGATGACATTTGCATCGAGCCGCCTGTGCCTGCCCTTGGGTTGGTGGTCTATGACTGTACCACCGCCAAGCGTTTCACCGGGGGATGGGCGGCGCAGGATATAGCGATCTCCGCGCACTGCCACAAGCGGATCTCGCAATTCCAGTTGGATCCAGCCTTCTTCACCCGGGTTGAGCTCATCTTTGCCAAGCAAGCGCAGGGTGGCAATGGTTTCACTTGCGCCGATGAAGAGTTTGACCTCATCACCATGCTGGATTGTTTTACTTGCATCCTTGAGCGTGCGGAAGCGTGCATCAAGGCGCCGTGTTGCATGATATTGCCCCGGATACGTCAGCACATCGCCGCGCCGGATCGTTTCCGTATCCACACCGGAGATGTTGACCGCCGTGCGTGAGCCGGGGACGGCTCGCTCTTCTTTTTTCTTGTGCGTTTGCAGTCCGCGGATGCGCCCTTTTGCGCCGCCCGGCAAAATTTCCACTTCATCACCGAGAGAAAGATGACCATCGCTGAGCGTGCCTGTAACGACGGTTCCAAATCCGCTTATGGTGAATACACGGTCGATGGGCAGGCGCGGACGGTTGAGGTCGGGTCTTTCCGGTTTTTCTTGCAGTATCTTTTCGAGTGTGGATTTTAGTTCGTTCAAGCCTGTTTGTGTTTTTGCAGAGACACGCAGAATGGGGGCATCCTTTAGCAGGGTCTCCTTCACAGCGTAGCGAACGTCTGCTTCGACAAGATCAAGCCACCCTGAGTCCGAAGCGAGATCAGTTTTTGTCAGAACGATCAATCCAGCAGGGATTTGGAGCAGATCCAGAATCGCGAGATGTTCCTTTGTTTGCGGCATGACGCCTTCATCCGCGGCGATGACAAGTAGTGCCGCGTCGATGCCGCCGATACCGGAGAGCATGTTCTCGATGAAGTCGCGGTGACCGGGAACGTCCACGATGCCGATCTCTTCACCGTTGGGAAGCATCAGCCAGCCGAAACCGAGTTCGATGGTCATCTCGCGGGCTTGCTCTTCTTTGAGACGGTCGGGGTGTGTACCGGTGAGCGCTTCAATGAGCGTGGATTTTCCGTGGTCTACATGGCCTGCTGTGCCGATAACTCTCATGGTTTCAATTTAACCACACTTTGAAAATAAAAAGTGGAAACCAGAATGATTTCCACTTTTTTGACCGGCGCTGGGCACTTTACTTCTTTGTTGTTTTTTTTCCATGACCCATAATACGCTGATAGGATGCCATCCATTCGTGGACGACGTTCATCAATTCCTGCAATTGCTTTTCGGTGGTGTCGGTGGTCTGGTGCATCTGATCCTGCAGGGTCTGGGATATCTCAGTGAATTGAGATATCCGTTCTTCGTATTTGCCGACTTCCTTGCGGATATCGCGAAAAGATTCCTCGGATGAAAGGCTGTAACCCGTCCAGCGTTTTTGATCGTCGGCTTTGAAACTTGTCCATTCCTGCCGCAGACGGTCTTCGGCGAGGCGCTGCATTTCGGTGACTTCATTGATACGGCGCTCTAGTTTTGTGTTGAGTTCGTTGTAGGTGTCTTGCGCTTTTTTTGCGCCGCGTAGTGCTTCCTCCAGGCGTTCGATCTGTGCATCGAGGCTTTCCGCCTCCTTTTGGAAGGTATCCACTTTTTCCTTCCAATCCTTCCAAGCGCGGTCGCGTTCAACCTGTGCCAGTGATTGTTGTTCCAGAAAGGCAGTTTGTGCCTGCTTGCGTTCCACTTCGGATGCGAGCAGTTCCATGAAGCGGTTCTCGACATTACGGACCGTGTCGGCGGTAATGGTCGCTTTCTCGCGGTTTTCGTCCACGCGTTTGCGAATGGCTGTCAACTCGCCTTGCAGGTCGGTGACTCGTTTGAGATCGTTCTTACGCGTCTCCTCGGTTGCTTTCAAGGAAAGGTGGACGTCTTCTGCGGAGCGTTCGGCATCCTCCACGGCAGATTTCAGGTCGCTGATGTTGATCAGTACGCGCTGGAACTCCGCCTCGCGCTGTTTCAGTTGTTTTTTGATCTCGGTCAGATCGGTGGTCGTCTTCAACTGATTGACGGCTTTTTGAAGTTCCGTCAATTCCGGTTTGTATTTTTTGGCGGCTTCTTCCTCTGCCCGCGTATGTTTTTTGTCATTTTCCTCGATCAATTTGACGAGTTCCGTGCGCTGTTTCGCGATCAGGGTTTCAAATTGGTCCACGCGCTTCGAGGCGGGGGTCAGGTCTGCGATCTGTTTGCTAAGCGGTTTGATCTGTTTGGAGACTGCATTGACCGTTGTTTCAAAGGAAGCCAGGCGATCGCTCAATAAGGCGATCGCTTCCTTGTTCTCACGTTGTTGTTTGTCCAGCCATTCAAGGCGTTTGACAATCTGTTCGAATTCCATACGGTTCTCCGTAAATTGTTGATAAATGGATTCTTAAATTATACACGCTTGCGCCATCTAGCGTCCGATGTGTTCGAAAAGCGCGGGCAGTGCTTCAATGAACGGCTGCATGATCTGCGGGAACACTCCAAGGATGAAAAGCCCGATTCCGCCCACCCCGAGCATGACCGTTTGCATCCAGGACTCATTCCGAGCCCATTTTGTGTCTTCGTTTGTCATCACAAAGACTGCCAGCGTGCGGATGGCGGCGAGCAACAAACCCAGCATCCCCAAAAACACCCAAAAGGAAATGGTCAGGGATTGCCCTGCCAGCTCATGCCAGAGCGCCAGACGCGAAGGAAACCCTGCCAACAGGGGGAACCCGGTCATGGACAGATGGGCAAGGATGAGCGCGGCAACCGCCACAGGATATCTGCGTGCAAGTCCCTGTGTCTCGCTAAAGCGCAGGGAGAAGGCTTGGCGTTTGAGGATCGATAATGCCAGCGCCCAGACGGTCAGCCCCAGTCCACGTGGGATGAGGGTGAGAAAGACGATATTGACGATCTCGGATGTCCCCAGCCCCATGACGAGGACCAGCAAGCCGGTCTCTGCGATGGCAGTGTACCCCATAATCCGCCCGATGTGGCGCTGTAAGGCGGCGAAGATGCCTGCGCTGGCAACCATGATCACACCGGCAAATTGGATTGCGCCGGAAAGTTGAGGGGTGGTGCGCAGCCAAGTATAACGGTCCAGAAAGTCAAGCGCGAAGATGACGGTAAAGGTCGGAAGCGCCCAGAGCAGAAATCCGGTCGCGTATGGGGCGTTCTCTTCCATCATCGTGGGAATCCAGTTGTACAAAGGAAAGATCGCAAGCAGAAAGGCAAATCCAAGGCTGAGCATCACACCCGCTTGGATGGTCGTTCCGAGGTCGCCGGGGCTTGCTTCCACGCCTGCCAGCATCCAACCGGAGATCAGGATGAACGGCATGGCGAGAACTTGATAGATCAGAAAGCGGACGACGCCGCGCCCTGGTTTTTGATAGGGAGGTAGGAGCAGGGGAATGACCAGCATCGCCGCCATCACAAGCAGGAGCGCGGCATATAGGAACGGCTCCACTGCTATTGAGGCGGTCAGCAATGCCACGATCATTAGTCCCAAAGAGACAAATCGGTTGCCCGTGCCGGATGCTTCGGTGCCGAAGAACCACAACGCTGCCAGTCCGTAAATGATGGCAAGTAGAGGACCATCCGCTGTGTTGAGTTCGAAGCTTCTGCCAAGAATTTGAATGGATGGCGCGATTTTTATGGAAAGCGAATCAAGCAAAAGCGCCGTGTCAATTGGGATAATGAGCGCGATCAACGCAAGGGTGGCGGCAGTTCCTCCGCCGATCCATGCGGCGAAGCGCTCGCGCATGACGACAAGGATGAAAACGCCCACGGCGAAGGGAACGCCGATCCATAGGAGAGGGGCGCTCATAATTCCTCCTCGCTTTCAAGCGGAAAAGACCCCGCGATCAGCAGATAAGAACCGAGAATGCCAAGCCCCAAGTTGACAACCGCCAGCAAACCGGTGACGAGGATCGCGCTTTCCAGGGCGGCGTAGAGAATTTCAAATCCCGCCAACAAGGTAAGTAGACCGAGTATTACACGCAGTAAATCCGATGTGACGCCCAAATGCACGACACCTGCGCCGATCAGGATCATACTGCCTGCAATGACCGGCAATCCCAATCCGGGGATGACCGCTTCGATTTGTAGGCTGGAGCCTGCTGCTATCAATCCGATGATTCCCATCAGGATGATTCGAAACCAGCGTCCTCGCAACCAAAATGTATCTTCCATCTGGTTATCGAGCGTAGACAGGCTGAGGCGGGTCATGCCGAGCGTCGCAACGACCATCCAGCCGGCGATCAGCTTCACGGAACCCATTGCCAGCGGCAGGTGACGGGTCACGAGCCAGAAGGCGGCAAGATATTGCAGCGCCAGCGCGGCTAGACTGATGCGCCAATCCTGGCTGATGAGGATGGTTGTGGCGGTTGCCAGGATCAATGCGACTGCTACCCAGGAGATGATGTCAATGACCATGTTATGGCGTCCCCTGTGTGAGTATTGAAACGAATAGCGCTAAAAACAGCAGCGTCCACATGACGCCGCTTTCGCCTTCCAATGTCAGGGTGATGGTGTTGCCGATCCTGCCGAGCGCGCGGTATAAGTTCCACAATCCTTGGTAGATGCTGTTCAAACGTGATGCCGTGGATGTGACCCAGTGGGCGCGGACGGGGTTGAAGATGCGGAAACGTCTGCTTGCCCAGAACAGGCCGAAGGTCAGAAGCGAAGCGAGCAGTGCGTGGAGCCAGGCTCCGACCTGCAAAGCGCCGTTCCAGCCGATGAGTCCCAGCAAAATTTGAGACGCGATCAACAAAATAATGCCTGCAGGGTAAACCGCGCGTGTCCAGCCGGGCTGCGCTTCGAGGGTTTCGCGTCCGGTGGGGCGCAGGGCATGACGAACAAAACCGGCGATCATCAAGGCTTGGGCGGCAATGACCAGCAGCGTGAACCATCCCAAACTGCTTAGCCAGGCGCTTGCGGTGAGGGAGAACGGCAGCGAAGATATGCTCAATGCGCCGATGAGCATGATACGGTTGAGCCAGAGATTTTGGACTGAGGCGAGGAAGAGCGCGCCGCCGACGAGAACAAGCGCGCAGCCCCATGCCACGGCGCCAAGCGGATTTCCGCTGAGCGCGGAGATGACCGACAGCGACCCCATACCGATCACCCAATACGGACGCCCGTTCAGTTCATCCGGCGCGCGCAGCCACATCCAGCCGCCGTACAGACCGGCGATGATTGCCAATAAGATCAGCAGAGGCGTAAATGCCGAATCCAAGCCGGTTGCCGAGACGCGCCCAAGCAGGATCAAGCTGGACGCCGCCGATACCAAACGCAGTGACGTGCCGAAGCCGCGCCGCAGGGTCGATTCGGGGGCATAAGGCAAATGGAGGGGCAGCACGCCGAGGCGCAGTCCTGCTGCGAGTATAAGAAAGATCCCCGAACCCGATGATAAAGTTTCAAAGTCAAACGTATTTCCGTCTGCAATGCTCACGATGCTTGCCCACAATAACAGACCGATTCCCAGCGCGCGGGTGGCAAACGAAGTTACCACTTTTTCGTTGTTTGATGCGCCCTGTACGGAGGCGAGTTGTGTGATCAGTTCGATCAGGTCAAGCGCCGCCCAGACCAGCAGGAGCGTGAGCGGATTATCGGACGTGACCGCAAGAATGCCAATAGCGCCCAGAGCAAGAGTGCCCACCCATGAAAAAGAGTTGGTGAACACGGGCTGAACGGCTGCCGTCAATAACATGGATAAAGTCAACACGGCGATGCTCAATGCCAGCGCCCACGAAATCCCATCCGCGCTGAACAGGATCGGCGTATCAAAAAGTTCAATGGGTTCCCAAGCCGGCAGGACCAGATCGAACGGCATTTGAACCTGCCAGATGACAACGCTTACGACCGTCAGGATCGCTCCGCCGACCGCCACCATCCACGCATAACGCGCATTTGGCTGTACCACGCGCAAAACCGTCAATGCCAGCGCGGTAGCAAAGAGCAAAAGACAAGAGATCAAGATCAACATGGGCGACCGCAATTGTATCAGTTTTATTGCTGCGTCACTTTGCCCACCTGCCTTTGGTACAATCTTTTCATGTTTTTTCTGCGTTCCCCATCCATGCGGCGATCAACGCTTTGGATACTCATACTCATCCTGACGATTTCCTGCTCTTCGCCCTCCTCCCCCCAAGTAGACTTAACGCCTCTTCCCCCGCCGGTATTTGATCCGGTTTTCCCGGACAACCTTCCCACCCCGACACCTTTCCTGCCCGAAGACTCGCCAGATCCATACCTTGCGGTGTCCACGCCGCAGGTGGCTCCCACATATACGCCTTATCCGACCAAATACGTTCTGCCGCAGGAAGGTTCTGCCGCGGCGCAGGTCATCCCTTCGGCTGGCAACAACTCTTCCATCAACAACCCGTTGACCGGTCTTCCCGTCAGCGACCCTGCCATGCTCGGGCGGCGTCCGATCGCGATCAAGATCGGCAACGCGCCGCGCTATGTCCGTCCGCAATCGGGCTTGTCCCTCGCGGATGTCGCCTACGAATATTACATTGAATGGGGGCAAACGCGCTTTGTTGCTCTCTTTTACGGCAATGATGCCGAGCGCGTCGGACCGGTGCGATCAGGTCGTTTTTTTGATGAACACATCGCCCGCATGTATCATTCCTACCTTTTCTTCAAGGGCGCAGATGACCGCGCAATGACCTACTTCCGCACCCTCGACATCAGCGATTTTCTCATCATCGCAGGGATTGGGACCTGTCCGCCATTTTTCATGAGTCCGTATCAACGCGATGCCTACAACAACGTTTTTTTTGATACCACGAAATGGTCAGCCTGTGCCGAGCGAAGGAATCTGGATAATTCTCCGCAAGCCATCAGCGGTGGATTCTTTTCCGTGGAAGCGCCTCAAAGTCTGCTGAACGTTACGCGTATCTACTCATCTTACTCCATCTACAGTTATAACTACTGGGAGTATGACCCTGCCGCGAACAACTATATCCGTTATCAGGATGTCAGTGATGCCGGTAGTGGAAAGCCTGAATCGTATGCACCTCTCACCGATGATCTGACGAAACTTCCGGTTGCTGCGGAGAATGTGGTCGTGTTGTTTATTCCGCATATTTATGCGAACACATACAATGCAGAAGATGAGGTCTACCACATTGACTTTCTCGATTTCGGAAATGCTTATGTCTTCCGCGATGGTGTTGCCATCCCTGCCCGTTGGAACCGCATGGAACGCGATCAACCGCTCCTGCTCACGGCATTGGACGGCACACCGATCTATATGCGTCCCGGGCGGACGTTCTATCAGGTAATGGGCACGACCTCGCCTTATACTCAAAATGGAACCGAATGGCGTTTTGTTTTTAAAACGCCGTAACACGCATGATAAAATCAAGGCGCATTCGGAGTTCTTATGACCTTTGACCCCGTTTTTCTCAGCAGCCTAACCCTCGTGCTGACCGCCTTCGGCGGCGCCTTCCTTGCCGCGTTGTGGATCAGCCTCGTGGTGTGGACGTATCGCGACATCCGCGCCCGCGCCCGCGACCCGTTGGTGCAGACTCTGGCGGCGCTTCTTGTCGCTGTCTTGAACCTGCCCGGCGTACTGGTATATCTCATTCTTCGCCCGCCGCGCACGTTGGAAGAGGAATATCAGCGCACGCTGGAAGAAGAGGCATTGTTACAAGCATTGGAAGACCTTCCGCTTTGCCCGGGATGTGAGCGCCGAGTCAAGGAAGATTGGCAGGTTTGTCCGAACTGCCATACCAAGCTAAAGAAGACCTGTCATAATTGTTCGAAATTCATGGAATTGCCGTGGAATATCTGCCCGTATTGCGGCACACCCGCGCCCGGTGTGAGACTCGAATCCACCAGCCTGGACGATGTCCTGCGCGGCGTGACTGAAGAGCAGGGTGAGCAGACAGTCGAATAAGAATATCAACCCCAAAGGTTCCCAAGACCTTTGGGGTTGATTTAATGAAAACACATGAAAATCGAATCCATAACCCTGCATCATATTTCCATGCCGCTTGTCTCGCCGTTCGAAACGTCATTCGGGCGGGAGACGACGCGTCAGTGTGTCATCATCGAACTCCGTTCAGAGGGATTGACTGGTTGGGGGGAATGTGTCGCTTCGCGCGACCCGGGATACAGCTATGAGACTGTCGGCACGTCCATGCATGTGCTCAAGGACTTTATCGCGCCATTGATTTTAGAAAACGATATGCGTGATGCCCTTGATTTTCAACGACGGGTTTCAGGCATTCGCGGACATCATCTCGCCAAGGCGGGCGTGGAAATGGCGATCTGGGACCTGCTTGGAAAGCGCGAGAATAAATCCCTGCGTGAATTATTCAGCGGGACGCGGGAAAAGGTCGAAGTGGGTGTCTCGATTGGGATTCAAGAGTCAACTCAAGGTTTGGTGCGAAGCGCGGCGGAGTATGTAGGTCAGGGCTATGCGCGGGTGAAGATCAAGATCAAACCGGGCAGGGATGTCGAAGATGCATCCGCCGTTCGCAGGGAATTTCCAAACTTGCGTTTGCAGGTGGATGCGAACTCTGCCTATTCGATGGAGGATGCGCCGCGTCTCAAGCCGTTGGATGACCTGAATTTGCTGTTGATCGAACAGCCGTTGTTCGAAGATGATATTTGGGATCACCATAAATTTCAGGAGCAATTTACAACGCCTGTGTGTCTCGATGAAAGTATTGTTTCGCCGCGCCATGCGCGATATGCGATCGAGATGATGGCATGCAAGATCATCAATATCAAGGCGGGCAGGCTGGGTGGATTGAGCCAGGGCGTGATGGTGCATGACCTGTGCCAGAAGGTCGGGATGCCCGTGTGGTGCGGCGGCATGTTGGAGACGGGTATCGGGCGTGCATCGAATTTGGCGTTGGCGTCTTTGCCGAATTTCACGCTGCCGGGCGATGTCTCCGCATCAGACCGCTATTATCAGCGCGATATTACGCATGAGCGTTTTGTACTCAATCCGGATTCAACGATAGATGTTCCGGGCGGAGTTGGACTGGGTGTGACGATCGATGACGATGCGCTGCGCGAGTTTTCCCTGGCAACATTGGAATTGAAAGCCGGATAGATTTTCAAGGAATGAGTAAACGAATTCGATATTTCGGACGCGCGGGGAGAGTTCAAATTCTCCTCGCCAGTGTTCTTTTGCTATCAGCCTGTCAGGAATCTCTGTGGGGGACATCGCTTCCGCCGACGCCGGTGTTACCGATCATGCTGGAGACGTTCGCTACCGCCGAACCGGCGCCGACGGAGTCGCCAGCTGTTCAACTCCCTGAACCGACCGAAGTTATAAACGACGCGCCGCTTTTGTGGGCGAGTCCGTCCGTTCCGCCTTTATTGCGCGAAATGTTTTCCGAGCGGGGCTTTCATCTCACATCTGATCGCGCATCAACCAACATTTTTCTTGACGTGCATCAAGCGGATGGTCAAACCGATTTTACGTGGATATTTGCGCTCGTTGCGCCATTCCCTACCGTTGTGGATGGCGTCACATCGCAAGACCTGCGATCCGCTTGGAACGCTTCATCTTCGGGACCGTTCAGCGGAATCCCGTTACTGATGGACGAATCCACGCTGGAGACGTTCTCCGCATTATGGGGCGAACCGACTCCCGGCGCGGTACGGAGCGTCCCAGCCGATCAATTGCTTGATACTGCATGGACTCAAATGCCCGCGTGGGCGATCATCCCGTTCGAAGCGATAGAGCCGAAATGGAAGGTTTTGATGATCGACGGTCAATCCCCGATCCAAAAGGGATTTGACCCGTCGAATTATCCGTTGATCGCGCACTATGAACTGACATGTTCGCATGGCTGTCCGCTTTCGTTCTCATTCCAAAACCGCCAAGCGGACAAATTGGCAACTGTTATCCTGACGGGCGTCACCGCGCTTGTCCGCGCCACCGCCGCCACGATGGAACGGCGCGGCATCCTTTATCCGGGCAATCTGGTGCGTGATATTTTCCTTGAAGCGGATATCCTGCACATCAATAATGAAGTCCCGTTCTACAGCGGTTGTCCGACTCCCAATCCCGTTCAGCCTGACCTGCGGTTTTGCAGTTCGCCCCGCTACATCGAACTTCTGCTTGATATTGGCACGGATGTGGTCGAGCTTTCGGGCGATCACTTTGCCGATTACGGCATCCAGGCGATGTATGAGACCATCGAAGTTTACGAACAGAATAACCTGCGTTATTATGGCGGCGGCTTGAATGTGGAGGATGGGCGCAAGCCCCTGCTTCTTGAAGTCAATGGCAACAAATTGATGTTCATCGGCTGTAATCGAAAAGCGGGATTCCCGACGGCTACGGAGACAATCCCCGGCGCAGTCCCTTGTGACTTCGATTACATCACCGCGCAGATCAGAGAATATCACTCACAGGGATATTTGCCGATCTCCACCTTCCAGCATTATGAATATGACACTGCAACCGCGCCTCCGCAGCAGGTGGCGGACTTTCGCGCAATGGCGGATGCTGGTGCGGTGGTCGTGAGCGGGAGTCAGGCGCATGTGCCGCAAGTGATGGACTTTCACGCCGGTGCGTTCATCCATTACGGCTTGGGCAACCTGTTCTTCGATCAATTCAATTATGCTGGAAGCGATATCCGGCAGAAAGGGTTCGTCACCCGCCACGTGTTTTATGATGGTCGCCATCTCGGCGTTGAGTTGATCACAACCTATTTGCAGGATTATGCCCGTCCGTGGTTGATGACCGAACTTGAACGCGAAAATTTCTTAAGAGAATATTTTTCCCTGAGCGGCTGGAATTTCCAGCAGGCTGGTCCATAGATGAAAAAACTTTTTGCAATACTTGTCTGTATCGCCATTCTCGCGGCGTGCGCTCCTGCAACGGAAATTCCAATTACGCCAACTCTTCCGCCCGCGCCGCTCCCAACCTCCACGCCAATAGCAACATCCACGCCGGTGCCGGATGCATTGTGGGTCAGCCCCGCCGTGCCGGATGTGTTGCGGGAGATCGCCAAGTCGTCAGGTATTCCGCTTGTCAGCAGCATCAATTCGTCCACGCAGCAATTGGATGTGTCGGATTCAGGTTCCATTTGGATCTACGCCCTCGTTGCGCCGTTCCCAACGGTGACGGATGATGTGCCCTTTGAAGATTTGATGTCCGCGTGGAAAGGCGCTTCAAACGGACTTTTGGCTGGTCGCAGTTTACTGATGGCAGAGTCCACGCTGAGGGCGTTGACGGCTCGATGGGGTGAACCAGCTTCGGGCGCGGTGAGAAGCGTGCCGTCCGATAGATTATTGGATGAAGCGTGGAGCGATATGTCCAGTTGGGCGGTCATCCCGTTCGAAGAGATTCAGCCAAAGTGGAAGGTTCTGAGCGTGGATGGTCAATCTCCCATCCGCAAGGCGTTTGATGCGGAAACCTATCCATTGAAGGTGACTTTTGGATCGAATGCGGGTTCTTTTGAGCTGCCCGCCTCCAACCGCGATGAATCAAAACTGGCAACCGTGGTTTTGACCGGTGTGACCGCACTGGTGCGCGCGACGGCGTTCACGATGGAGACCAAAGGTGTAACGCGCCCCGGTGAGTTGATCCGTGATTGGCTGTACAACGCGGATGTGGCTCACATCAGTAACGAAGTGCCGTTCGACCCGAATTGTCCGTTCCCGGAACCGGGGCATAAGAATTTCATCCTGTGCAGTGACCCGAAATATTTTGAATTGCTGGAATACGTTGGCACGGATATTGTGGAGTTGACCGGCGATCATTTTGCAGACCGCGGCACACAGGCGATGCTTGGCACGTTGGAAATCTATCGACAGAATAATGTTCCATATTACGGCGGCGGTGCGGACGAGGAAGAGGCGCGTTTGCCCGTCCTGATGGAAGTGAATGGCAGCAAGATTGCGTTCATGGGCTGTAACGGGAAACGTTCCTATGATTTTGTGAAGGCAACGGATATTCGTCCCGGTGCGGCGGATTGCGGCGACATGAAATTCTTCACCGAGCAGGTCAAATCGGTGAAATCGCAGGGATACATGGTGATCTTCACTTTCCAGCATGAGGAGTGCTACCACTCCGGTCCATGTTATGCGCATGAATTCGATTTCCACGCCGTGGCGGACGCTGGCGCGGTCATTGTCAGCGGGAGTCAGGCGCACTTCCCGCATTTGATGGAATTCCGCGGGGATTCATTCATTCACTACGGGCTGGGAAATTTATTCTTCGACCAAATGACCTATGAACTTCCAAACGGACAGGTGATTGACGGGACGCGCCGCGAGTTCATTGACCGTCACGTTTTTTACGATGGAAAATATCTCGGCGTGGAATTGTTGACGGCTATACTGGAGGATTTCTCCCGTCCGCGCCCGATGAATGAGCGCGAACGAACAGCATTCCTCTCGGAATATTTCTTCCATAGCGGCTGGGTTCCGCTATCCCCGACCCCGATTCCTGTACCGACGGTCACATTGACGCCGATCGTCCTTCCATCCGCGCCGTAGGTTTTTGGGCTGTTTTTGTATTAAAATAAAGGGCTTTCAAATATAAATGAAGAGGCAGGTATCATGAAAAAGACGGTTGTTCAAACGGACAATGCCCCCAAGGCGATAGGTCCCTATTCTCAGGCGGTTCGCACAGATTCAATGGTGTTCACGGCGGGTCAGATCGCTCTCGACCCCGCTACGATGGAATTGATCCCCGGCGGCGTGGAGGAGCAGACTCGCCAGGTGCTGACGAATCTCCGCAATGTGCTGGAGGCGGCAGGCACAGACCTTTCACATGTGGTGAAGACGTTGGTCTTTTTGCAGGATATGAGCGATTTTCCCAAGATGAATGCGGTCTATGCCGAGTTCTTTGGCGAGAATCCGCCTGCGCGCAGTACGGTTGCCGTTGCCGGTTTGCCCAAAGGCGGACTGGTCGAGATCGAAGCCGTTGCGCTGATTCCTTAATCTCATCCTTTGTTTTTCACTTTGAGCGTCTCGCCGCCGTTCGTTTGGCGGCGAGTACTTGCGTAATGTACAGGAATGTCTGATCTGCCGTTTGTCTCCATCATTGTGCCTTGTTATAACGAGGAAGCCACCATCCGCAAATTGCTGGATGCTGTTCTCGCGCAGACCTATCCGCGCGGGAAGATGGAGGTGGTGATCTCGGATGGCATGTCCACGGACCGGACGCGGGATGTGAT
>CAYPHR010000020.1:0-800 GCA_964410375.1 uncultured Anaerolinea sp.
CGACTGAGGAGGTGATACCTACAGATGAATCTCCTACGGAAGAGCCGCCTACAGAGGTGCCCACCGAGGTGCCGCCTACAGAGGAGACCCCTGTTCCTACAGATACTTTGGAGGCAACTTCTGAACCTACTCTTGAAGAGACGCCTACCTCGACAAGTACTTTGGAGCCCACTCCCACTGCGACTCCCGGTGTGAGCGGGCTTGCAGTTAGTACACCAACGGAAACACCATTGCCGCCGCCTACGAATACGCTTGCGCCAGACCCCTATATTGGGTTGGGTGTGGCTTGTAACAACGATTTGTCCGCAACTTTTAAGATCACCAATTATGGTGGACCTTTGAGTGGCGGGACCTATACCCTTTCCGAGCCGGGTAAGTCGCCCGTTACTTCTCCGCTTGATCTGAGCCCGGGCGGAAGTGTTTCCTTTAAGGCAGCCGGGAATGCAACGGTCACTGTCAATTATTCGACCTCCCAACTGGAAGATGTTAATCTTGAAGCGACCGGTACTTGTCTGCCGTTGCCGACGAATACGCCTATTGCCACGTCTACACCTTCCCGCACGCCCACGGTCACCCGCACTCCTTCACCGACCAATACCCCGGGACCTTCCCCAACCCCGACTGTAACCCGCACGCCCACAGCAACGCGTACTGCGACGTTGACTCGCACGCCCACGTCCACCATTACCCCCGGACCTTCACCGACCCCGACTCCTTCCCGCACGCCTAGACCGACGAGAACGCCTCGACCTACAAATACGCCGACCTCCACCATCACGCCGGGTCCATCCCCGACGCCG
>CAYPHR010000020.1:810-17878 GCA_964410375.1 uncultured Anaerolinea sp.
CGCCGACCGTAACGCGGACCCCGACCGAGACCCGCACGCCTACGCAGACTCGGACACCTTCTTTGACCCCGACGATCACAAATACACCGTCCCTAACCCCGACGATTCAGATTCTGGACGGTCAATTGGATTTGGCGGTTTTGTGCAATACAGATCTATCAGCGACCTTTATTATCAGCAATATCTCCGGCGCTGTCAGCAATGGAAGTTTTGACCTGTCCGAGCCGAAGCAAAGCGGACCGGTGGACTTGCAGCCCGGGGAATCCACCTCCATAAAAGGTGCAGGGTATGCGACTATGACTGTCACCTACAGTACATCCCTGCTCTCATCTGTGACGCTGAGTGTGACCGGCTCCTGCTTGCTGCGCCCCACAGTTACGCCTACCTTCACACCCACGCCCACCTTTACACCCACTAGCACCCCGACCAATACGCCCATGCCTCCGTCCCTGACGGCGAGCGGCGTGTGTACGGGCACGGCGATCGGTTCTGCCACCTTTGTCATTACGAACAATGGCGGCGATATGACCAGCTCTTACACCTATGAGATCGAGGATGACAACGGCAATGTTGTGGATACGGGTACATTCCAGTTGGGTGCCGGCGCTAGTACGATCATTAATGTAAGTGGTTCTTCGACCACGTATACATTATCCAGCCCGGACGACAGTAATGTGAGCGCCGATGCAGATACGACCCGCTGCGCGCCTCCTCCTCCGCCTCCATCACTCTCCGCAGTGGGCGCATGTTCATCCAATGCTGGCGAAGCCATGTTCATCATCACGAACAACGGCGGCGACATGTCAGCGCCGTACACCTATGATATCGAGGATGATAATGGCAATGTAGTGGATACGGGCACATTCCAGTTGAGCGCCGGACAGAGTGCCAATATAAAGGTGAGCGGCTCCTCCATGACCTACACCTTGACCAGCCCGGACGATGGCTCTCTAAATGCGACGGCAGATCTGTCAACCTGTGTGCAGCCGCCGTCCCTGAGCGTGAGCGGCGCGTGTACTTCCGCTTCGGGGATCGCCACCTTCGTTGTCACGAATAACGGCGGCGACATGACCTCCGCATACTCTTACGAGATCACGGATGACAACGGGAATGTTGTGCAATCCTCTACGTTCCAGTTGAATGCCGGCCAGAGTGCGTCATTCACGATCGGCGGCTCATCAAGTTCCTATACGTTTGCCAGCCCCAATGACAGTTCTCTGACCGACACGGCGGATATGACAACCTGTGCCCAACCGCCATCCAGCCCAGTTTTG
Organism: uncultured Anaerolinea sp.; assembly: GCA_964410375.1. GTDB lineage: Bacteria > Chloroflexota > Anaerolineae > Anaerolineales > Villigracilaceae > Villigracilis. Next base: position 2,085 of record CAYPHR010000020.1, read on the forward strand.
TCGGCAACTGGTGTGTGTACGTCCAATGAAGGTGAAGTGAGATTTGTGATCACCAACACTGGCGCGGATATGTCAACGCCGTACACCTACGAGATTACTGATGCCAATGGAAATGCAGTTCAAAGCGCCTCTTTCCAGTTGATGTCTGGGCAAAGTTTGGTGGTGGTTGTCTCCGGTTCTTCGACCTTATACACCTTATCCAGCCCGGATGACAGCGGCTTGACTGCCCAGGCGGATACTTCGACCTGCGCAACCCCGCCTCCTCCCCCCGCCCTAACGGCTACTGGACTCTGCGTCGCCAATTCTGATTTCGCATCCTTTATCATCACCAATGGCGGCGGCGACATGACAGTGGCTGAAGTATATACGGTCACGGACGCCGATGGCAACGTGGTACAGACCGGCTCCTTCCAATTGAAAGCCGGGCAAAGCCTGAGTTTCAGAGTGGATGGCTCTGGCGGCGAATTGGTACTGTCCATCGCGGGTGCTGGCGGACTTAATGTCCGTGTTGCATCGACAAATTGTTACGAACCGGTGCTTTCGGTGGCGCCTGCCGGCTCCTCGATCTGCATCCAGTGCCTTGTCTTCCACACCTTCCGCGATGACAACCTGGAGATCTACCGCCTCGATGGCATCGAGGGACAGGAAGGCTTCGAACTCTTCAACCTGTCCAAGAGTGATGCTGTTGATAGCCGACCAAGCCGCTCCCCGAACGATTCGTGGGTTGTCTTCCAGAGCAATCGTGATGGAAATGTGGAACTTTACTACACTGATATCTCAGGAGGCGGTAATCCAATCAGATTGACGAACTCGCCGTCCACTGTCAACAATATCAACCCGATGTACGGTCCCGATTCCAAAACAGTTGTATTCCAAAGTGACCGAGGCGGACGCTTTGATCTGTTTACGATCGATCAAGAGAGCGGCGAAGAAGTCCAGATCACCAGTGACCCGGCGGATGATATCAACCCGTTCTATTCGCCTGATCTAAAACGGCTGGTGTTCCAGAGCAATCGCAACGGTAATTGGGATATCTTCGTTCTTGATGTGGAAACGGGTAACGAATTCCAATTGACCGACTCGCTTATGGATGAGACCTTCCCCGCTTGGTCGCCGAACGGAAAGCAGATCGCCTACCTCGTCAATGTGGATGGCGCAACCGATCTGTACGTGATCGACCTGGATACTCGCGAGACCAAGCGTATCACGATTGACGGCAGAACTAACAACCATGTCTGGTCGCCGGAAGGGAACCGCATTGCCTATCAGTCCGAACGGAACGGTAACTTGGATGTGTACACCTACGACTTCATGACCAACGAAGAATACCGGGTGACGGATTATGAAGGACCCGATTCGGGACCCACTTGGGATTGCGGAGGTGTGAACCTGGCATTTACTTCCATCCGTGACGGTGATGCAAACATCTTCCAGGTCTTCTGGAAGGGTGGAGCCGCCGGCAACATGACCATCGACCCTGCCACGGACAAATGGTCGCAGTGGCGCCCGTCCAATGATGTATCCAGCACCGGATACTAACCACTAAGGGAAGCACGAACAACTCCCCGGCGCAGTCAGCGCCGGGGAGTTGCCTTAATCTAGCCATGATTCACAAGTCGTTGGTATAATCCGCCAGCCTATAAAAATCACAATCAAGGAAAGTGTTTCGCATGATAGATGTAAATGAACTTCGCAAAGGTGTCACATTCGAACTGGACGGCAACCTGTACAAGGTGCTTGATTACAGCCACAACAAAACCGGACGCGGCAACGCCACCATCCGCGTCAAAGCCCGCAACCTGCTGACCGGCGCCAATATCGAGCGCACCTTCAACTCCGGTCTGTCCGTGCAGGATGTCAGCCTGGATTTTGCCAACGTTTCGTATCTTTACAATGACGGCGACATGTACTATTTTATGGACACCCAGACGTTTGAACAGCCCGCCATCAAGAAAGAGGCACTTGGCGAAAGCGCCCAGTACCTGAAAGAAGGCATGGAAGCCAAATTGACCTTCTACAAGGGCGAAGCGATCGACGTGGAAATTCCCACATCGGTCGACCTCAAAGTTGTGGAAGCGGAAATGGCGATCCGCGGCGATACCGCCACCGGCGTGACCAAGAAAGTCATCACCGAGACCGGCATCACCGTACAATGCCCGAACTTCGTCAATGTTGGCGACACGATCCGCGTAGACACCCGCACAGGCGAGTACGTCACCCGCGTTTAGTCATGAAGACGCCCGCCGGGCGCGAATGCCCGCATTTTTACGGTGATTATTACAGGGGCAGGAGTACGGAGGAATGCCGCCTGCTCAAATTGCAGGGACAGCAATGGTCGCCTGACCTGTGCAAGACCTGCCCCGTGCCCGATATTGCGCGCGCAAACTCCTGCCAGTATATGACTCTTAACGTTGAGATCGCACGCCCATTTCTCGTACTCTTTCAGAAACGCGTACAAGTCAAAGCCTATTGCGAAAAATCCAAGCGGGATGTAACCGAGCCGCAGGTGGGATGCGGCGAGTGCCATGCCCTGCCGTTCACATTTGAAATAAAAGAATAATCACAGACTCTCCGGGGGAGTCTCACAACATGCCGCTTACACTTCTGCTCGATCTCGATGACACCCTGCTCAACACCAACCTGCAAGCGTTCGTTCCTGCGTATTTCCAAGCGCTTTCAAAGGAACTTGCGCCGCATATTGCGCCCGACTTGATGTTCCGTGCCCTACTCTCCGGCACGCGCCTGATGAACGAGAGCGACGATTTTTCGCGCACCCTGCGCGATGTGTTCGATGCGGATTTCTACCCTCAACTGAGCGTCTCACGCGGCGAACTCGACCCCGAGATCGAAAACTTTTACGACAATATTTTCCCAACCCTGCAAAGCCTGACCACCCCTGTTTCCGACGCAAAATCGTTTGTTGATTGGGCGTTTGCACAGGGCTATCGCATTGCCATCGCCACCGATCCGCTTCTGCCGCGCAAAGCCGCGCATCACCGTCTGCGCTGGGCGGGATTGGACCCGGAACAATTCGAGCTTGTCACTGCCTTCGATGATTTCCATTTTTCCAAGACCCATCCCGCTTATTATGCTGAAACGCTCGGCCGGCTGGGATGGAATGATGGTCCCGTGCTGATGGTCGGGAACGACTTCGAGCGTGACATCATTCCGGCGAAAAAGCTTGGGCTGGCAACCTATCATGTGGATAAAGAACCCGCCTCCGGGTCCGGACCTGAAGCGGATGCGCACGGCACATTATCGGATCTGCGTCTGTGGCTTGAATCCGCTACTCTCGAATCCCTGAAGCCTTCCTTCAAATCCAGCGATTCTGTTCTGGGCATTATGTCATCCACGCCTGCTGTCTTGAACAGCCTGACACGTGGTTTGGATACCACCGCGTGGTCGCATAAATCTTCGGCTGACGGCTGGAATTTGACCGAATTGATCTGCCATCTGCGCGACACCGAACGTGATATCCATCACCTGCAATTGAAGCTGTTTGAGGGGCAGGATGAGCCGTTCATCCCGCGCCCGGATACGGGTGTGTGGGCGAGTCAGCGCGATTATCTGCAGGAGGACGGCGCGGCATCCCTGCGTGAGTTCAATGATGCGAGGCGTATAACTGTTGACCTGTTGCGGAACCTTCCCGCGGATGCGTGGGAAAGGAAAGCTCGCCATGCCATTTTCGGACCGACCAATTTCCTGGAAGTGGCTGGATTTATGACTGAGCACGACCGCATGCACATTCAACAGGCATGGTCGATATTGAAGAAACTGTAGATCACGCGTGTCTTCGCGCCTGTAAGCGTGTTATTATGCAAAGGACAAGTCCGCTTGTCCTTTTACTTTTGTTCAGGAGAGAGTGATTAATGAGAAAACGAGTCGTAGTGACGGGACTCGGTTGCGTGAGCCCGTTGGGAAATAATGTAAAGGATACCTGGGATGCGCTTCTGGCGGGCAGATCCGGCGCGGCGCCCATTACCGCGTTCGATGCCAGTGCCCATAAAACAAAGTTTGCCGCGGAAGTCAAGGGCTTTGACGCCGTATCTTTGTTCGGTACGCGCGAAGCCCGCAAAATGGATCGCTTTACGCAGTTTGCAACCGCCGCCGCATTGGAAGCGCTGGAGCAATCGGACTTGAATATAGATGATGCGAACCGCGACCGCGTCGGCATCCTGATCGGTTCGGGCATCGGCGGAATCATCACCATGCTGGAGCAATATGAAGTCATGAAAGAACGTGGACCGGAACGTGTCAGTCCATTTCTGATTCCGATGATGATCTCGGACGGGGCTGCAGGCAATCTCGCCATCCGGGTCGGCGCGCGTGGACCGAACATGGCATTGGCAACCGCCTGCGCCTCCGGCACGAACGCGCTCGGCGAGGCGGCAGAGATGATCCGGCGCGGCGCGGCAGATGTGATGATCGCGGGGGCGTCCGAAGCGTCCATTAGTGCGCTTGCCATGGCGGGCATGAACGTGATGACCGCCTTGTCCATGCGCAACGATGACCCGCAGCGTGCCTCGCGTCCCTTCGATAAGAACCGCGACGGCTTTCTAATGGCAGAGGGGGCAGGCATTCTGATCCTGGAATCCCTGGAACATGCCCAGGCGCGCGGCGCGAATATTTTGTGCGAGTTCGCGGGCTATGGCACCTCGGATGACGCTTTCCATATTTCGGCTCCCGCGGAAAACGGAGCGGGAGCTGCGATCTCCATGCAGTTGGCGCTGGAAAACGCAGAGTTTTCTCCTGCCGACATCGACTATATCAATGCGCACGGCACATCCACGCAATTGAACGACAAGAGCGAGACAGCCGCCATCAAGACCGTCTTTGGCGAACAAGCGTATAAGGTTCCGATTTCGTCCACCAAATCCATGACCGGGCACCTGTTGGGTGCCTCCGGCGCGTTGGAAGCGGTCGTCAGCGCCTTGACAATCTTGAATGGTATCGTGCCTGCCACGATCAACTACGAAACCCCCGACCCCGCCTGTGATCTGGATTATGTGCCCAACCAGCCGCGCCAGATGACGGTGGATGCTGTGATGTCCAATTCGTTCGGGTTTGGCGGTCATAATGCGACCTTGATATTGAGCCGCTACAAATAAAATAAAGGAGAAATAATGCCGTACGCGCATATCACAGGCTGGGGCATGTATGCTCCGGAGCCTGTGCTGACAAACGATGATATTGCCAAACTGGTGGATACCAACGACGAATGGATCCGTGACCGCACGGGCATCCGCGAACGCCGCATTGCCCGCGACCATGAATTTCCGTCCACGCTGGGGGTGGAAGCATCCGTCAAGGCTCTTCAGGTGGCGAACCTTGTTCCCACCGAATTGGACCTTATCATCTGTTCGACCTCCACGCCGGAGTATATTTTCCCCGCCACGGCATGCATCATTCAAGACCAGCTTGGCGCGACCAAAGCCGGCGCCTTTGACCTGCTTGCCGCCTGTTCGGGCTTCATTTATGCCACCAATATGGCGGCGCAAGCCATTCGCAGCGGTTCCATCAAGAATGCGCTGGTGATCGGCACGGAAACCCTCTCCCGTTTTGTGAACTGGAAGGATCGCAACACCTGCATCCTGTTTGGGGATGGGGCGGGGGCGTTCGTCCTGCAAGCAAGCGACAAGCCCGGCGGCGTACTTTCCGCGGTCATGCACTCGGATGGTTCCGGTGCCGACCTGTTGACCCTTCCCGGCGGCGGCTCCCATTATCCCGCCACCGAAGCGACGATCCACGATGGAAAGCATTTCATCCAGATGGATGGCAAGGAGGTCTTCCGCTTCGCCACCCGTGTCATGGGGCGCGCCACTCTCGAGTCGCTCGAACTGGCGGGGCTGACCACGGACGATATCCAATGGATCGTCCCGCATCAGGCGAACTACCGCATCATCGAAACCGCCGCCAAATACCTCAAGCTGCCGATGGACAAATTCATCGTCAATGTGGACCGCTACGGGAACACCTCCACCGCTTCGATCCCGATCGCCGCGGTGGAAGCGGTGGAAAAGGAACAGATCAAAAGCGGCGACAAGGTCGTCTTCGTGGGCTTTGGCGCCGGGCTGACTTGGGGCGCAATGACCGTCGAATGGACCGGTCCCATCTCCTCCAGGAAGCCGATGTACCCCAAACGATACCGCCTGTTCGCCCGTCTGCGCTCGCTGTTACTGCGCGCCGTGCGTTTCATCGAGGGCATTCTTTCGCGCCGCGAACTTTAAGCACGTTCTCATTGATTTGTGGTACGATTTCCCTGAAATTCAATCAAGGAGTAACGTATGTTGGGTTTGCCGCGTGGTACGGAATGGATCGTCATTCTTGTGATCGTCATCCTCCTGTTTGGTCCCGGTCGCATCGGCAAGATTGCGAGCGAACTTGGGCGAAGCATCAAGTCTTTCCGTGATGGATTGGGCGGCAAGGACGACGAAGCTGAGACCCCTGAACAGGACGAATCGAAATAGATCAAAAAAGCTCCCCGGTAAGGGAGCTTTTTTGATTCTGCGCAAATGGGTTGGTGGGTTAATAATCGATTTCCTTGATTTCCTTGTCCTGCAGCATCAACATGATGAATTTTTCGTGATTGTCCGGCGCGCCGATGGTCTTCCATGAGCCGATGATCGACTTTTCCGTCTTGGCTTGGTGGTGTTCGTACACGGTCAGCGAACATTCCTGCAATGCCGCGCTGACCTTTGCCAGCTTTTGATACTCGCCGGTGGCAAGCACAATGCGGTACGAACGCGCCTCGCGGATGCGGTCGATGCGCAGCTCGAGACGCGGGAAGACCAACAGCACCAGGATGGTGATGAAGGTGGCGGCAAGAACAAAGTAAAGCTGTCCGGCTCCGATGCCCATGCCGAGCGCCGCCGAAAGCCAGATGGTCGCCGCGGTCGTCAGCCCGGCGATCCTGCCGCCCTCGCGCATGATTGCGCCGGCGCCCAGAAAGCCGATGCCGGTGACGATGTTCGCGGCAACGCGCGTTTGCGTAAAGCCCGGGTCCATGCTGAGCGAAAAGATGGTGAACAGCGTCGAGCCGAGCGTGATCAGGATGATGGTGCGGAAACCCGCCGCCTTGTCCTGATATTCACGTTCCGCGCCGATGACGCCGCCCACCAGCACCGCCATGCCAATCTTGATCAAGTTCTCTATAAATAGTGGATCCATTTTTGCCTCATTGATTATTTAGTTGTTCAACCAGCGCTTCCAATTCGGTGACCGGTTGCTTGCACACAAAGCCTTCGCAGACGTACGCCGTCGCCCGTCCTCCCAGCATGCCCCTTCCCTCCAGCAGGGCAGGGGAGCCTTCTTTTATTGGATGGGACGAAGCTGCCACCACCACGTTTGGGCGGTAATCTGACTGGATCGCCTTAAGCATCCGCCTGAAATCTTCATCCTGCGCCTCGCCCAAGACTGCAACCTGTCTCATCGTCCCCGCGGCGATCTCCGCCGCCGACAGCCACCTCGCAAACCCAAGCGGATAGCGCAGGACAAAGCCGGTGATCAACGTCAGAGATTCTTCCGCCAGGTCGCGGTATCTGCCTTCGTCGCTGAATGCCGCCAATTTTAACAGCGCTTCGCACGCCAACGCATTTCCAGAAGGTGTGGCATTGTCCTGAATATCCTTCGGGCGCAGCAGCAGGGTCTCGGCATCATGCGGCGTGTCGAAAAAGCCGCCATCGGGATCGCGGAAGCGTTCGATCATTTCATCCGCCAATTCCTTTGCGGATGCGAACCATGTTTCATTGAAGTCGGTCTGATACAACTCCAATAGACCGAGGATGAGCGATGCAAAATCTTCAAGGAATACTTCTTTGGTCGTCCTGCCTTCGCGCCAGGAACGGCGCAATGTACCATCCGGGCGCAGCTCTGAGAGTAAAAAAACAGCGTTGCGCGTAGCCAGATCGAGATATGCGGTGGAACGCGAGGAATCATCTGCGAGAACCCGCGCCGCCTCCGCAAATGCCGCCAACATCAGCCCGTTCCACGTGGTCAGAACCTTGTCGTCCGTGCCCGGGCGGACGCGGACGGAGCGGGCGGTAAGAAGCTTGGCGTGAGATTCGGCTAGTTTAGCGGGAACAGCTTCAGGGTCGAGTTTGAAGCGGGCGGCGAGGGATGCGTCATCCAGCGCGCGCTGTAAGACTGTCCTGCCTTCCCAATTTCCCTTGGCGGTCACGCCGTATGCCGCTTCAAAGAACTCGTAGGCGTCCTCAAGTACGGCGCGGAGTTCGTCCTGCGTCCAGACGTAGAACCTGCCTTCCTCGCCTTCCGAGTCGGCGTCGAGCGAGGAGTAGAAGCCGCCGCGCTCGTGCGTCATTTCGCGTGCGACGAAATCGAGCGTTTCCTCCACGATGCGTTTGTAGAAGGGATTTTTTGTGACCTGCCAGGCGTGGAGGTAGGCGCGCGCAAGCAGGGCGTTGTCATAGAGCATTTTCTCAAAATGCGGGATTCTCCAATGGTTGTCGGTGCTGTAGCGCGAGAAGCCGCCGCCGACCACATCGTACATGCCGCCGCGCGCCATGGCTTGCAGGCAGTGTTCGATCAGTTTGTTGTATTCGTCCGTTTTGCGGACTGTGGAATGGTGGAGCAGGAACTCAACCGCCATTGCTTGCGGGAATTTCGGCGCGTCGCCCCAGCCGCCGTAGCCCCAGTCGTAGGATTCCTGCATGGCGTTCGCGATGGCGTCGAGATGTTGGGGCGTGAGCGGATCGGCGTTCTGCGGCTTGACCTGCGCTTGCAAATGATAGCTGACCTTGTCCCCGGTGGTCTCTACTTCGGCGCGGTCATTCTTCCAAGCGTTGGCAAGTCCGGTCAGTACATCGCGGAAGGCGGGCATGTTGTAACGGCGGACTGGCGGGAAGTAAGTGCCGGCGTAGAAGGGCTTGAGCTCAGGCGTGAGAAAGACCGACATGGGCCAGCCGCCCGAACCGGTCATGGCGACGGTCGCCTGCATGTAAATGCCGTCGAGGTCGGGGCGCTCCTCGCGATCCACCTTGATGTTGATGAAATGCTCGTTCATGAGCGCCGCGGTTTCGGGGTTCTCGAAGGATTCGTGCGCCATGACGTGACACCAGTGACAGGCGGCGTAGCCGATGCTCAGGAAGATCGGCTTGTCTTCAAGTTTGGCTTTTTCCAGCGCCTCCGCGCCCCAAGGGTGCCAGTCCACCGGGTTGTCGGCGTGTTGGAGAAGGTAGGGGGAACTTTCGTTGATCAGTTGGTTAGGCATGGGGATTAGGTTGTTTATCTGCAATTATAGCTGGTGTTTTGTTCTGCAGGAGATACACAAGTTAAGAAAAAACAGGCAGGCATTATTAGTGCCCGCCTGTTTCGTTAAGAAATTTTATCAATCCGCTGCGGCAGCCGCTTCGTCAAGGACTTCCGTCTCGACAAAGGGCGGTTTGAAGATCAGGAAGACGGCATTGACAAGAATGCCCAGCACCGCCGCTGTCGCAATGGCGGGCAGACCGCTCGGGAAAAGTCCCTGCAGGACCGGGATGGGCAGAAAGCCGCCTTCGAAACCGATGTTTCCACCGATGCCAACGACCATGATCACTGCACCAACCGCCAGGTTGCGCGGATTGAACATGCTGACCTTATGTTCCTGCATCAGGGCTATGCCTTGCATACCGATCGCACCAAAGAGGTAAATCGCCAGCCCGCCGCTGACTGCCAGCGGGACGGTTTGGATCAAACCAGCCAGTTTTCCAATGAACCCAAGCAGGGCAGCGATCACGCCCGCAGCGATCAACACCGGACCGGAATAGTTGCGGGTGATCGCCATCAGGGAATTGTTTTCGCCGTAATTCGTTCCGGCGGTTGCCCCGAACAAGCCTTTAAGCGTATCGTCGATGCCATCAAGTACGAGGTTGAAGCCGATATGTTTATCGAGGTGATAAGGTTCGCGCCCCGTATCCTTCGCAAAGCGGTCCACATACAAGCCGATCTGATAAAGATGTGCGGTGGATTCAGGGATGGTCGCAATTGCCATCACGGAAACGCTGAAAATGGCGGTGCCTACCATTGCGCCGCTGAATGTCGGGAAGGTAAAGTTCGGGACGGCGAACCAGGGAGCGGCGGCGACAGAAGCGAAGCTGACCGATCCCGGCTCGGTAACTGCCGAGAAGATGTATCCGACAACTGCCCCCAAAATCACCGGTATCATCCCAAGGAAACCCCGATTTTGAAGGTAAACAGAGAACATGATGGTTGAGAGCAGGGTCACAATGCCCACGCCCCAATTTGCTGCTGCCAGATCCAGCGCCGCAAATGCCAAACCAAAACCAATGATCGCGGCGACGGAACCGGTCACGATCGGAGGCAGAACCATGTCGATCTTGTCCTTGCCGACAGCCTGAATGACAAAACCGATCACAATGTTCAAAAGACCCGTCACAACGATACCAGCCTGAATGGTGCTGATGACATTGTCCGGCAGCGGAGTTCCGAACGCAGGCAGGCTGCCGGTCATTTGCTGGGCGATGGCGAGGTACGCCGCAATATAACTAAAGCTTGAGCCGTAAAATAGCGGAATGAATTTTCCGATGCGCCATTTTGAAAGCACCAACGCAACGATCGTGCCCAACCCGGAGACGGTCAGTACGGTTCCGAGATGAAAACCGCATAACGCCGCCACGAACGCAGTGGCGGGGAACATGGTCAACACATGCTGAAAACCCAATAGGATGGTCTGCCCCAAGGGCGGGGCATCATTTGGCAGATAACCCATAACATTATTGTTTGAAGCATTCCCCGCACTCTTTTTCGAATCAGCCTTCTTTGCCTTTGCCATTTCTGATCTCCTTGTTAAATATTGATAAAAGTTTGTGGTGATCAGCTCATTGTCAATATCTTCATGCACACCTCCTGGAAATATGGCACATACTGCAAGTTATGACAGTTAACCCTCGATTTTGCGGGAGGATGCGTGTAATTTCAAGATCTGTTTGGGATTTTTTCCACATCTCGTTTTGACCTGTTGCCTGCTCCCGCTTCAGACACTTTTGATTCCCGGTTGACTCTCACGATTGGGTTGTGCTACACTCCAAGCCTTGAGCGCGAAAAATACCACGCAAGCCCCTGAGGAGTATCCATGCAACTCAAAGGCGAAGTAAAGATCAACGCTCCACGAAAACAAGTTTGGGATTTCCTGACCGATCCAAATCAGATTGGTCAGTGTCTGCCGGGGGTCGAAAAGATCGAAACCATCGAAGAAATGAAGAAATACAAGGGTATCGTCTCCGTGGGGCTGGGCTCCGTAAAAGCGCGCTTCTCGGGCGAAGTGGACATTCTTGAATTGGATGAACCAAACCGCGCCAAGCTGAAGGCGCATGGAACCGCCACAGGCAGTGCCGCGGACGCGGTCAGTGAGATGCATCTTTCCGATGCCCCCGACGGGGCAACGCTTGTCAGTTGGACGGCAGATATCCATGTTTCCGGTCAGTTGGCGAGCCTGGTTTCACGGTTGATGGTTCCCGTCTCACAAAAATTAGCCGGCATATTCTATGAGGAAATTCGCAAGAGAATAGAAAAGAAAGACTCATAGCAAAGTTTTTATTATCCACGTTAGTTTGAATTTTAGAGGTCTTGAGGAGAGGATGCGCGATATTCTTCCTGATTTAATCCATTGGCAAAAAGAGGGGAAATCTATTGCGCTGGCAACTGTCATACAGACATGGGGTTCTTCGCCGCGCCATGCCGGCTCGAAAATGGCGGTTACTTTGGATGGAAAAATGACCGGCTCGGTCAGCGGCGGCTGTGTGGAGAACGCAGTCGTTGAGGCGGGGATCGCGTCGTTGAAAACAAAACGTCCGCAACTGCTGCGCTTCAGTGTTTCCGATGAAACTGCCTGGGATGTCGGGCTTTCCTGCGGGGGAAAGATCGAAATCTTTGTAAAACCGCTTGATGCAAAAAACTTTAATGCAGCATATAGCGCAGTTGAAAACGGGGAACCGTTTGTCATTGCCACCGTCGTCAACGGACCAGATGCGATTCCGGGCAGGGAAATTGTCATCCGTGAGAACGGTCAATTCATGGGAGGCATAGGCAACGAATGGGATGAAAGGGTGTTACATCTGGCATCCAACGCATTGAAGCAAGGGATGTCGCGCCGCTTGATGCTGAATGATGATATTGAAATCTTCCTGGATGTCGTCCTTCCGCCGCCAACCCTGGTCATTGTGGGCGGCGTGCATATCGCGGTCGCGTTGGCAGCATTGGCAAAGACGCTTGGCTACCATACGATCCTCATCGATCCGCGCGAGGCGTGGGGAAACAAGGAGCGCTTTGCACATGCCGATCGATTGATCCAAGCGTGGATCGACGAGGCGTTTATGCAGATTGAGATCAAGAACTCCACAGCCATTGCCATGCTCACCCATGATCCAAAGATCGATGACCCCGCATTGAAGATCGCATTGACCAGTTCCGCATTCTACGTCGGTGCGCTGGGAAGCAAAACAACGAATGCAAAACGGCGTGAAAGATTGGTAAGTGACGGCATGATGGAGGAACAATTGTCACGCCTCCACGCGCCGATCGGTCTCGATATTGGCGCGCAGACTCCCGAGGAAATCGCGCTGGCGATCATGTCTGAAGTGGTAAAAGCTCACAGGAAGAAGAATCCATTTGACGTTAAGGAAGAAGCGAGGCATGAGGTCATTCCATGAAACCTGCTCCCTTTGAATATCATGCTCCCACATCCCTTGAGCAAGCGCTGGAATTTAAAGCCCGGTATGGTGACGATGCGAAGTTGCTGGCAGGCGGGCAAAGCCTTGTGCCTGCAATGAATTTCCGCATTATGCAGCCAGGCATGTTGGTTGATCTGAATCGGATGGATGAATTGAGCTACATCCATGAAGCCGGAGATGTAATTCGAATTGGTTCAATGGCTCGCGAAAGGCATCTTGAATTCGATGCCCTGATCGAAAAACATGCTCCCTTGTTGCATGAAGCAGTTCCCTTCATCGCCCATCCGCAGATCCGTAATCGCGGCACCATCGGCGGGAGCATTGTCAATGCCGACCCCGCCGCTGAACTTCCGGTGCTGATGCTTGCATTGAGCGCACGGCTGAAGGCAAAGAATGCATCGGCGGAGCGTTGGATCGACGCTAGGGATTTTTTCGTTGGCATGTTCACTACCGCGCTCGAACCTGATGAAATTCTGGTGGAGATTGAAGTGCCTTTCATGCCTACCAACACGGGCTGGTCGTTCATGGAAGTCGCACCGCGTGCTGGCGATTACGCATTGATGGGCGTTGCCGTGCAGGTGATGCTGGACGAAACCGGCAAATGCCAACAAGCGAAGCTGGTCTACCTCAACGCGGGCGAAGGTCCAATTGATGCGCAGGAAGCCGCGCAACTTTTGCAGGGCGAAACGATCACGGATGCGTTAATGGAAGATGCCGCCTTGCACGCCAGCGAAAAAGAGATCACTCCATTCGGCAATGTCCACACATCGCCGGAGTTTCAGCGTCATCTTGCAAAAGTGTTGACGAAGAAAACATTGAAACAAGCCATCCAACGCGCGGGAGGACCGCAATGACCCAGTCCATTTCCATTACCGTCATCGTCAACGAAAAGGAATATACCCGCGCAGTGGAGCCGCGCATGTTGCTCAGCGACTTCCTGCGCCATGAACTCGGTCTGACGGGCACGCACGTCGGCTGCGAACACGGCGTGTGCGGCGCGTGCACCATTCTCTTCGACGGTGAATCGATGCGCTCGTGTCTGATCTTCGCCGTACAAGCAGATGGTCACAATATCACAACTGTTGAGGGTCTCGCAAAAGACAAGGATAACTTACATCCTCTCCAACAATCCTTTTGGGAAGCGCACGGATTGCAATGCGGCTACTGCACGCCGGGTATTTTAATGACCATGATTCCCTTCCTGAAACAGAATCCAAACCCCACCGAAGATGATATTCGCCACGCGCTGTCGGGAAATCTCTGTCGCTGCACAGGTTATCAGCACATCGTGGATGCGGTGAAACTCGCAGCAGAGAAAATGAAGTAGTTTTACAGATGCAGCCATGCTGAAATACTCAACGATCAAAGACATGCGTGCCGGGGCGTTATCGCTTCCCGATTTTCTGGCGCAAATCGAATCGAAATTCGCGGAGCGGGAGCCTGATGTCCTTGCTTGCATCTCTGAAGAAAAGCGTTTTCAACGCTTGCATGAAGATGCCGAAACGCTCGCCCTCAGTTATCCTGATCCGAACAGACGACCAGCCCTGTTTGGCGCGCTGGTTGGCGTCAAGGATATTTTTCATGTCGAAGGGTTTACCACGCATGCAGGAAGCCGCCTGCCCTCAGAGATCTTGCAGGGTAAAGAAGCTGAAAGCGTAACGCGTCTGAAAAATGCCGGAGCCCTCATTTTGGGAAAAACCGTCACAACCGAGTTTGCCTACTTCACACCCGGTCCCACACGCAACCCTCATCATCTTGAACACACTCCCGGCGGCTCCAGCAGCGGCTCTGCCGCCGCGGTCGCGGCAGGGTTCTGTCACATCGCCTTGGGAACTCAGACCATCGGCTCGGTGATACGCCCAGCCGCGTTTTGCGGCATCGTTGGCTTCAAACCAACCTATGAAAGCATTTCTCGCGAGGGTGTGATTCCGCTGTCTCCGACGTTTGATCACATAGGATTCTTCACCACCGATGTTGCCACTGCCAAGCAAGTCGCAAGGGTACTGGTTAGGGATTGGAAATTGGATACTCCGACTCAAAAGCCGATCATCGGCATACCCGAAGGACCCTACCTTGCCTGCGCTTCAGACTACGCCCTAGCCTGCTTCAACGACCTCTGCCAATCCCTTACCGACGCGGGATACGAACTCCGCCGCATCCGGGTTATGGATGACTTTCAAGAAATACGTAACCGCCACGATGCCATCATGTCGTATGATGCATCCCAAGTCCACAAGGATTGGTTCGACAAATACGAAACCTTCTACTCCACCAAATTTTCCGACCTTATCAAACGCGGACGATCCGTCTCCAATCTCCAGTCCCTGCTCTCTGCTCGTGATGGCTTGCGCGTCTCCATCACCCAAGCCATGGAAGAAAACCAAATTGACATCTGGGTCTGCCCACCGGCTGTTGGTCCTGCCCCCAAAGGACTCGACAGTACAGGCGACCCTGTCATGTGCCTGCCGTGGACTCAGATCGGTTTTCCCGCCGTCAACATTCCCACAACAAAGAATGAAGCAGGGCTGCCAATGGGACTGCAACTCGTCGGAAAATGGGACTCGGACGAATCCCTGCTTGCCTGGGCTGAAGACATCGAAAAAGTGGTGAGGGAGATATGACCGTTGTGAAATGGGAAGTCCGCGCGGGTGCGTATTACGACTCGGTCGTGTTGATGCAGCTGCAACGCGGTTTATTGGGTTTACCCGGTGTGGTGGATGCGGGTGTGGTCATGGCGACTCCCGCCAACCGTGATCTGCTCGCGGCGAACAACATCCTGCCCGAAGCCGTCACCGCCAACCCGGATGACCTGCTCGTGGTTGTCAAAGCGAACGACGGTGCCTCTGCTGCAAATGCCATCGGTCAGGTGGATGAATTGCTCGCTCGAAGAAAATCATCCGCTGTTTCACAGGATTTCCGTCCGCGCAGTTTGAGTGCGGCGGTCAAACAATTACCCGAAGCGAATTGGGTACTGGTCTCGGTGCCGGGTCGCTACGCAGCTGGTGTTGCCCGCGAAGCGCTCGACCTGGGCAAACACGTCTTCCTCTACAGCGACAACGTCTCACTCGAGGATGAGATCGCGTTGAAGAAATCCGCCCGCGAAAAGGG
>CAYPHR010000020.1:17888-21650 GCA_964410375.1 uncultured Anaerolinea sp.
TGTACTACACCACGCTCGGGGAAGGCCATGAACCCCTCGAAAAGGGCCTGCTCGTGATTGTACCCGTCTGCGTCACCGCCTTAATCTACGGCGTCGGGTTGGGAGTCCATAGACGCGTGAGGCGTGGCAACATTGGCGTGGTCGGTGCATCGGGGACGGGTACGCAAGCCGTGACGGCGCAAATCCATACTCTCGGCGCAGGGATTTCGCACGCCATCGGCACAGGCGGACGCGACCTCAAATCCGAAGTAGGTGCGATCACAGCCCATCAAGCGCTCGATGCTTTAGCGCGTGATGATGAGACGAAGGTTATCGTGTTAATCTCCAAGCCGCCCTCACCCGATGTGGCAACAAATCTCATCTCTGCCGCGCAAGGGACGGGGAAACCTGTCGTCGTGTATTTCATCGGGTATCCGCCACCTGCCAGGAAAATTGGCAATGTGCATTTTGCGATTAGTCTGAGTGAAGCGGCGGAAATTGCCATTAGAGAATTAGAGGATTTGAGAATTGATAGTCCGAGACTAGAGACTAGTGATTCGAAGTCTCCAGTCTCCAGCCTCTATTTGCGCGGTTTATTCTCTGGCGGTACGCTTGCCTACGAAACCATGGTTGGATTACAGGCTTCACTATCCCCGTTATTCTCTAATTCTCCAATCACTGATTCTCAGAATTTGGAAGACCCGCTCCACAGCAAAGCCCACACCATCATCGACCTCGGTGATGAATTCTTCATGGTTGGTCGCCTGCACCCGATGATCGACAACGATTTGCGAATTCGCCGCATGAAGCAGGAGGCGGCTGACTCCGCAGTGGGGATGATTCTGTTCGATGTGGTTTTGGGTGAAGGTTCGCACATGAACCCTGCGGAAGAGTTGATGCCTGTGGTCGGAGAGATACGATCTTCGAGAAACGACATTGAATTTGTCGCGATGGTCATCGGCACAGACGACGACCCGCAAAATGTCGAGTCTCAGGTCTTGCAGTTGCAAGATGCAGGTGTTGCGGTTTTCAGAACTGCCGCCGAAGCAGTGAAATACATCAGCCTGCGATTCAGTGTCAAACAGCAAAGCGAATTCACACCTGTGAATTTGGAGCAATTGAAACAACCACTTACTGCCATCAATGTCGGGCTGGAGTCGTTTTACGACAGTCTCCTCTCGCAGGGCGCGCAAGCCGTACACGTGGAGTGGCGTCCGCCCGCGGGAGGGAACGAGAAGTTAGCTGCGCTGCTGGCGAAGATGAGGAAGTAAATGGTAATTGGGCAAATAGGTAATTACCCAATTACGAAATCATAGGAGACACGATGGACATAGACCAAGCCAATCAAACCGCCGTCACCCGCATGATGGAAGCGCGTCCGATTTTGAAAGCCGTTGCCACGGCGCGCGATGTCATCCCGGGGATGAAGGATAACCTGTTCCTGCATGCGGGTCCGCCGTTGGAGTGGGCGCGGATGTCGGGTCCGTTGCGGGGGGCGATCATCGGCGCGATGATTTTTGAGGGACTCGCAAAATCGGAGACCGAGGCAACTTCAATGGTAGAAAGAGGCGAGGTTGAATTTGATTCGTGTCACCATCACGGCGCGGTCGGTCCGATGGCGGGAGTCACCTCCGCGTCGATGAAGGTCTATGTAGTGGAAAATGCCGAGCATGGGAACAAGTCATTTTCGAATTTGAATGAAGGTTATGGCAAGGTGCTGCGCTATGGTGCGTACAGCGATGAGGTGTTGAAGAAGTTGCGTTGGATGAACGATGTGTTGGGCGTCGCGCTGGCGGATGCGTTGGCGGCGTCGAACGGCATCGACCTGCGCGCGTTGATCGCAGAGGCGTTGCACATGGGCGACGAGGGCCACAACCGCAACAAGGCGGGGTCGTTGTTGTATTTGAAATTGATCTCGCCGCTGATCGCGAAGACGATGAAGGATAGCGCGGCGATGTCGGATGTGTTGCAATTCATCGGTGATAACGCGCTGAGCGTGTTGAACCCGGTGATGGCGGCCTGCAAGGCGATGACTGACGCCGCGCATGGCGTGGAAGGTTCGACGATCGTGACGACGATGGCGCGCAACGGCACGGATTTTGGAATCCGCGTCAGTGGACTCGGCGAGCGACAGTGGTTCACGGCTCCTGCTGAAATTCCGGTTGGTCTGTTCTTCTCGGGCTTTTCTCAAGCTGACGCCAATCCCGACATCGGCGACAGCGCCATCACCGAAACGGCGGGCATCGGCGGCTTTGCGATGGCAACCGCACCCGCAATTGTCACGTTTGTGGGCGGCACGCCGAAAGATGCGATGAACGCCACGCTTGAAATGTATGAGATTACATTCGCTGAAAGCAAATATTTCACGATGCCATCGCTTGATTTTCGCGGCACGCCGACGGGGATTGATATTAGGAAAGTAGTAGAACTGGGAATTACACCCAGAATAAATACTGGCATTGCGCATAAAAATGCGGGTGTTGGTCAGGTGGGTGCAGGATTAGTGAGACCACCGCTTGTTATATTTGAACAAGCTTTGATGGCATATGCCGAAAAATACAACCTATAAGGAGTATGCAATGAAAATCTATGATCTTTCCCAAGACCTGAATGCCGATGCTTCGTTCTGGCCCTTCTATCCGCCGTTCGAGGTGAAGTACATCAAGCGCAAATCGGAGCATGGGGTGAACGCGCAATACATCCAGACATCAAATCACATGGGAACGCATCTCGATGCGCCGCGTCATTTCGTGACCAAGGGCAAGACCATTGACCAGATCCCCATCGAGTGGTGTTACGGTCCTGGCGTCATCGTTGACCTGAGCGACATGCTCGACGATGTTGGTTTGTTTACCCCAGAAGATATCGAGAAACGCGCAGACGTTCAGGATGGTGATATTCTTTTCATTCACACCGGTTGGCACAAGTATTCATTCTTCAGCCCGGATGCGGATGAGGAGCGCTACATCCAGCGGCATCCGGGTCCGCATTACAGTATTTGCGACTGGCTGTTGAAGAAAAAGATCCACATCTGGGGCGTGGACATGATCTCCACCGACCACCCGATGAACCTGCCCATCGGTCGTTTCCTCGGCAAGGGGGGATTGGAACACTGGCAGAAAGTCCGCAAGTTGACCGAGGAAAAGTTCGGCGCAGACAAGATGGACGAGTTGTTTCCTGATTCGGCATATCAATTGACGCACAATGCCTTGTTTCCGCATGATTGCATGCACGTGGAAAATCTCGGCGGCGATATCGGCTTGAAGGAACTGCACAACAAACGCATCACGCTCGGCGTCTTCCCATGGAAGTTCAAAGGCGGCGAAGCGGCGTTTTGCCGCGCCGTGGCTTGGGCGTAATTACGAACCCGTCATTGCGAGGGCGGTGTTCTTACGCCCGAAGCAATCTCACTATTGTGTCGGGGATTGCTTCGTCGGCTATCGCCTCCTCGCAATGACGGAGAATGAGGTTTTATGACCACTCGATACTTCGGCGAACGGATCAAGCGCAACGAAGACCCCCGTCTGCTGACAGGGCAGGGATTGTATGTGGATGATGTGGATCTGCCCAACATGCTCCACGTCGCTTTTGTGCGGAGTCCGTATGCACATGCGCGGATAAACAATATTGACGTTTCGCAAGCCTTGCAACGCGCGGGCGTAGTTGCTGTTTATACGGCGAACGATCTGGGCGATTACTGGAAGCCTGGTCCTTTGTTGGTTTCGCCTCCGCCGGTGGAGGGGATCACGTTCAACGAGAAGACACAGGTTCCGCTGGCTAAGG